>CAYHEL010000159.1:0-6043 GCA_964355415.1 uncultured Verrucomicrobiota bacterium
TGACGGTTTACCCGATCTCGAAACTCAATCCGGAACGTGTCTCCGCCATCATCCGCGAATACGGTAGCGAACGTATGATTGTGAACGGCTCGGCTGACTGGGGGGTCTCTGATCCCCTGAGTCTGATCAAGGTTGTTGCCCGGCTCCAACGGGACGGCCATTCAGAAAAGGATATCCGGCGTCTGACCCTTGACAACGCCATGGCCTTCTATGGCCAATCCCTGAACTGGAAGCCGGATTTCGCGATTGAACCCCTGGATCCCCGTGAATTCCAGAGATGAAAACAGCCTGCCTCGCCTCGGAGGCGGGTCGCTAGATCAGGTTCATCAATAATTTCCCGCCCATCACAAACAGCAACACGCCAAACCCGCGTCTCAGCACGGCAACCGGCAAGCGGTGGGCCAGACGGGCGCCAAGGGGAGCCGTCAGGAAACTCAACCCGGCAACCCCGGCAACCGCTGGCAGGTAAACATAACCGAGGGCCAGGGGGGGCAATCCGGGGACACGAAGACCGGTGATGACGCTACCAGCGGTTCCAGACAGCGATATGAAGAACCCGATGGCTGCGGAGGTGCCGATGGCAACCCGTATGGCCACCCTGAACCACGTCAGCAAAGGCACGATCATGCTCCCGCCGCCAACTCCCACCAGACTCGACATCCCGCCAATCAGGCCACCCGCCACCGACAGCCACGCATAGCCGATCTTTGTGCCCGAGACAGGTTCCCGGGGCGTCATGAACATCTGGGCAGCCACACTGAAGAGAAACACCACAAACGTCCACTGCAGAACCCGGCCGGACATAGACGAGGCCACCCAAGACCCGGTGAAAGCGCCGATGAGAATGGCCGGCGTGATCTGCCTGACAATCCTCCAATCCACGAAATCCTTATCGTGATGGGCTCTCATGCTGGAAACGGAGGTAAACACAATGCACGCCAACGACGACCCGACAGCCATGTGCTGAATCAGACCTGACGGAAATTGCTGTTTCGCGAACAGCACACACAACCCCGGCACAATAATGACGCCGCCACCTACCCCAAGCAGTCCCGCCAACACCCCCGCACAGCCACCCAACAGGCAATACCAGATCCACACATCCATGATGTTCCTCTTTTTGTATAAGAAGAGTCACTCTATAGCACAGCCCACATAATACGTGCCAATGAAATGATGCTCGTGGGGATCGGGGAGACGCTAAAACCCTGTACTCCTCATGCTTTATGATGGATACGGGGACATCGATCAGTTAATAATCACTGGACTCAAGGATAACTATGAAGACAGGAAAACAAACGACATGATACATGCCTATATTTTCGATCTAGACGGAACCCTAGTCGATTCCGAATTATTGTGGTGCAAGGCCCTGCAGCGCCTCGTGACCGCCCGCGGCTTGTCCATGTCCGATTCCCATGCCTTTGATCTGGTTCTCGGCAGGGCCTGGAGCCACATCGTGACCCGGTTGCGAAAGGATTATCCCTCCATCACGGATGAACCTGATGTTATTGAGAGGGAAAGCGTACGCTACTATGCGGCACTGAGGGGAACATCGGACATTCGAATTCACAGTTCTATCCGCCTGCTGGAACGGCTCGCTCAACGTCATCCTGTTGCAATCGTGTCCGGCTCCACACGTCAACAGGTGGCCGATGCGATCGCCCTGATGGGAATCGGCAACCTCCTTCAGTTCTATCTTGGTAGCGAAGACGTCCCTCATGGCAAACCGGACCCAGCCGGATTCCTCCTTGCGGCCCGACGTTTCGGAGTGCCCCCGAATGCCTGCCTGGTTTTTGAGGATTCAACCGCAGGCGTTCTGGCCGCCAAGGCTGCGGGCATGCGTTGCATCGCGCTTCGTCGTCAGGGCCACCCTCACCAGAATCTTGATGGCGCCGATGAAATTCTGCCCGACCTCTCGGGTTTCAATCCCGCCCCGTACGGCGCCGCCCTTCCCTGAAGGATTATTGCCTGCCTGAACTCCCTGAAGTCGAAACCGTGGTGCGCGATTTATAGCGCATGGCATCGAAAACTCCTTCATTCAAAAATATCCGCTGTAACCCAAGCCCTCGTGTCGTAATGTTGAGGCTACCCTCCCCTTCTGAATCACTATCAGGGAAACCCTGACAACGATTCAGGGTTTCTCCCAATTGCTGTTGCCGGATTAATGACTCATAATCAAACTGAAGATATTTGAACATGGAAAGAGAACTATGTCTCTGAATTACATCATTTCACCGTCGGGGAATCATGTGCAGATTGTGGGAATCGGCAGGATAACCACCCGTGACTGTGTCGGACTAGTCAAGCATATCGTCGCCGACATCCATCGTCACTCCGATGCCACCGCGCTCGTTGATCTGCGTAACGCCTTCTATAGACCCAGAAATCTGGGAGAGATCGGCAAAATCGTCAAAGCCGTCAAGGCCTTGCATTCCGGGATCCACAGCAAAATTGCCATCGTGGCCAAGCGATCCACCCTATTTATCGCCGAACTTTTCTCCACGACAATCCGAAAAACAACTCCTCTCAGCATCAAGGTTTTCGTGGACGTCTCAGCCGCCGAGACGTTTTGCCGCAAGAGGCGTAAACAGACCTACCCACGAGCCCGAACCCATCATGCCGCCAGTCCAAAAAAGGGCAAGTCAATACACTGATAGACACTTTCCGCCGGTATTGTGCCGGCGAGTCCGTTCGGGCGATTCACAAGGCGACCGGCAGTCCCAAGGGAACCATCTCCTATGACCTCCACACCGTCGAAGGCCTGATCGGCAAATCCTTTATGCGATCCGGGCAGGAGCGGGAGTGAAGGCGGATACCGGTAAGTTTTACCAGACTTTTACTTTTCCGGCGGCGCGTTTGCGGTAGGATGGGCGGCGCAGATGACTGGGAACTTTCTTCATTCAATGGAGTCCAAACGGGCATGATCTCTACTCGCTTCCTTATCGGTTGGGCGGTCACGTTTCTGGGCGTGACAGCGACAGTCGCTCAAGACCGACCCAAGGACGAGCCGTTCATTGACTTCGCGTGGCAGGGCGGTCGCTCGCCCTACCGGACGGTTCGGGTTACGGTCACGACCACAGGGGCGGCTGAGGTGGCGGTGACCAAACAGGCTGGTCCGCCAATCGCGTATGGGACGAGTCTTACGTGCGCAGAACTGAATGGATTGCGGGACGCGATTCAGGCTGGCAAGTTCTTCACCCGCCCCGAACAGGACGAACGGGCCATGAAGGATACCGGTGTGACAACCCTGACGGTCCGGGTGGGAGAGCAGGGCCGGTCGTTTTCTTACCGGCATTGTCCCGATCTGGAACCGGTGTCGCGGATGCTTTGGGGACTGGTGGTGCAAGCCGAGGCCATCCGGGCGCTGGAACGCGATGACGACATCTACCAGTCCACGGGCGTCGTGAACAACCGGTCGGCGGGCAGCAAGGCACTGCAAACGGCGGCGTTGAAGGAGCCGTTGTTGAAGTATGTGCAGGCCCATGGCGACCGGCAACGGGTGGAGTGGGCGTTGACGGCGCTGGCGTTTGTCACCACCGCCAAGGAATTCGGTGAAATCGTGGCGCAGGGCGTGGCGGACCCGAAGCAGCGGGAAGTGCTGTTGACCATCATCGGCACGCATCCGTTTCATGGCAACATCCCGGTCGAGCACTGGCTGGCGTTGTGCCCGGTGTATCTGGCGTTCGCCCGCGACGCCCGCCCCCGGCAGAACCAGCTGACGAAGGCCGAAGCGCAGGCGTTGGGGGAATTCACGCGGATGCTGGGGGAGACGCGGTACGTGTTGGCCATCCCGGTATTGAAAACGTGGTTCGAGGCGCACGAGAAGCCGTACGTGGACGGTTCGTTTGCGCCGCTGGCGAAGATGGGGTTGGCCAGTTTGGAGGCGTTGACTCCGTATTTGCGGAGCGAGAAGGAGAGTTACCGGCTCAACACTATCGAACTGCTGGTGATCGCTTCCCGTGGCGGGCCGCGAGCCGGGTTCAGCAATCCGCAGACGGAACAGGAATATGCGCGGATGATTCCGATGTTCACGGACACGGTGATCCCGCAGTTGGTGGAGATGGCGGAGCGCGACCCTTCGGCGAAGGTGAAGACCAAAGCCGGCAAGGGGGTCGAGGAGATTCAGAAACACGTGAAGGAGTGACCCGATGAGAGAGAATTTTGGGCCGTGTGAGGAATGGTCGGGGCGGCGGGATTTGAACCCACGACTTTCAGCGCCCAAGGCTGACGCGCTACCAGGCTGCGCTACACCCCGAAGTTCAGCGATCAGAAGTCAGACGGCTTTCAACCGCTTAACTTCTCACCGGTGACAGGGGACGCAAGGTACAGGGGGTAAAGCCAACAGTCAAGCCTGCAACCCTCACCCTGCGACATCGAAATCACAGACCAGGGGAAGATGATCGGAGAAGACCACGGGAGGCAACTCGAGACGGTTAATCCTGATGCCGGGACTGTGCAGGATGAAATCGAGTTCCATTTTGGGCGCCCAACTGGGATAGGTGGCATGCTGCGCAAGATTCGCGCTTTTCAATCCGGTCGCCGCCAGAAACAACTCAATCTCGGGATCACCCCAGAAGACATTAAAATCACCCGCCACCAAATACGGTTTTTTGGCGTCTTTCACCAACGAGTACAAATCGCACAACTGATGCTGGCGGTGCCGGAACTTGATGGAAAGATGAACCAGAAACATCGTGACCTCTTCCAGTTCCAGTTGGATCACCAGACGCTTGACACCGTGATCGAAATAGAGAAACCGTTGCTCCCGAATGACATCTCGGGTGAGGAAGGCGTTCATCTGGCGATTGGCCACCGGCATGAATCGCAACCATGACGTGTCTCCATACTTCGACCCGTAGGTGTGATAATGTCCTAGGGTCGAGGCAATGATCTCCGCCTGATTCTGGCGCCCCGACCTGAAGGATCCGCCATCCACCTCAACCAGGCCGACCACATCCGGATTCTGCGCCTTGATGAACTCGGTGATTTGAGTCAGCATGGGGCCGGTTCGTTTCAGGTATCCAGACCCCGGGAACGGCAAATGGAACCGCGCTCCAACACCGGCGCCATATCTCACATTGTAGAGAAGAAACCTCATGACTCGTAGTTATACGCTTTAGCCCGCACCACTCAAAGAGAAGAATTAGTCTCGAATTCGGGACATGCATTCGTTACAAGTTGCCCCAAAGGAAATCCCATGAAACCAGAAATCATTCTCGCCGTTGATGTGCCCGCCGCCGCCGATGTCAACCCCTTGCTGAATAAACTTCCAGACCAGTTGACGTGGTTCAAGGTGGGATTGGAATTATTCACGGCGGAAGGTCCGGCCATCCTGGCGCCCTTCACCAGCCGCCGGAAACATATCTTCCTGGATCTCAAACTCCACGACATCCCGCGGACCGTGGCCAATGCGGTCACCGCCGCCGCAAAACTGGGCGTCAACCTCATGACGGTTCATGCCATTGGGGGTCGCGCCATGCTCAAGGCGGCGGCGGAAGCGGCGGCGGCCTTCGGGCCCAATCGGCCCCGATTGGTTGCGGTAACCACCCTGACCAGTTTGAATCAGGACGATTTCACCGACCTGGGTATCCAGCGAACCGTGGCCGACCAGGCTCTGGCCCTCACCGGAATGGCACTGGCCTGCGGCATTGACGGCGTGGTTACTTCCGTCCTCGAGGCCCCGCTCCTCCGGCAAAAATTCGGCAAGGACCCCATCCTGGTGACCCCGGGGATTCGCCCCTCCGGCGCCGATGTCGGCGACCAGAAACGTGTGGCTACCCCTGCCAACGCCGTGGAGGCAGGGGCAACCTATCTCGTGATAGGCCGACCCATCGTCGAGGCCGCGGATCCGTTCAAAACGACCCTGTCCATTCAGGCCGAAATGGATCGGGCTTTTGAGGGATTAAGGGGATAACCCTTCCGCTAAACGTCGAATTCAACGGTTCCGGATTCGCGTAGACTGATAAAATCACGGGGCTGGCCTGTACTTCTCCGGCCCAGGATGACATGATCGAGAACCTTGATGCCAATCACCTGCCCC
>CAYHEL010000160.1:0-6034 GCA_964355415.1 uncultured Verrucomicrobiota bacterium
GAAACTCCGGGAGGATGTTCTGGACAAGGTGGAGGCGGGCGAATGGTCTGAAGCCCGCTCGGCGTGCAGTTACAAACCCTGCGCCTTTTCCGAGGTGGTCGTCTCCGCGATCGATTACGCCCGCTCCAGCGATCCCGTCAATCCCGCATTGCTCAAGGATGTGATCGAAGGAGAGGGCGGACGCCAGGCCCTGATCATCCAGGGACAGACCCAGTATCTGTTTGACCTGGCCGTCCTTGCGCCCATGGTCGGGTTGCTGGGTACGGTATTCGGGATGATCCACGCCTTCAATGCCGTGGCGCTCGACCTGACCAAGGCCAAGCCGATGCTGCTTGCGGCGGGTGTCGGCGAGGCGCTGGTGGCCACCGCCGCCGGCCTGATCGTCGGCATTCCGACGGTGGCGTTCTATGCCTATTTCCGGAATCGGGCCGCCCGGATGATCGCCGAACTCGAGGTGTCGTCGGGCCAGGTGATGAACGGGCTCCTGAGCAAGAGGGGAAAATGAACTTCCGCGGGCGCCATCAACCCAACCCCATCGCCTTCCAGATCGCGCCGATGGTGGATTTTCTGCTCGTCTTGCTTTGCTATTCCATCATGAGCCAGATCTTTACCCAGTGGGAGGCCGAGATGGATGTCAAACTCCCGACCGCCTCGTCCGCCCAAATCCAGCAGCGTCTGCCAGGCGAAATCATCCTGAATGTGATGAAGGATGGGTCGATCATAGTCAACGGACGAACTCTGGGTGACCGGGAACTCTCGGCCCTGCTTAAGCGCCTCGTGGAGTTGTTTCCGGGGCAACCCGTCCTGCTTCGGGCGGATCGGAAGACCGCGTATGAGCATGTGATCAAGGTGCTTGACCTGTGCCGCCAGGCCGATATCTGGAATGTGTCATTCGCGACAGGATTGGCGGAGAAGAAGTAGACACGGGTCAGAATTCAGTAGTCAGAATTCAGAAGTCAGAATGAAGGAATTCACTCCAATATCAGGACTGGCATTGCAGTCGCAGGAAGGGTGGGTGCGTGGATCAAGATCACTTTCCCTCCTCCTGACTTCTGTCTACTGTCTACTGGCTACCGTATACTCTGCTCCCGCTCTCGAGGCCACCGAGCAACTTCAATTTGCCGATGGTCTGTACGCCCGGGGCATGTATGACACGGCCGTGAAGGAGTATCAGTCTTTTCTGGCGCAGAATCCCGGTCGTCAGGCCGAGGTGCCCGCCGTGTATTATCGCATGGGAGAGAGTTATTTCGCCCTGGGTCGGACCAATGAGGCTGACCGGGCGTATCAGCAGGCCTACGAGGCGGCGCCGGACGGGGAGTTCCATTACCGTGCGGGCCTCCGTCGCGCCGATATTCTGGAGCAGGCCGGGAACCGTGACGGGCAACTCCAGATCCTGAACGCCATGCTTACCGGATCGCCCGCGCCGGAACTCGGCGCCGCCTGCCGCTATGCCGTCGGGGCGGCCCTCGAAAAACAGGGGAATACCCGGGATGCCAGTGTCGCGTATGAGGCCGTTCTGGATCAGTATCCCAAGACGGCGTATGTGTCCTATGCCGCGCTGGCCCTTGCCGGACTTGACCGCAAGGCCGGGGGAACCCGGTGCGCCGACCTGTACCGTCGCGCGGCGGCCCACGCGGGATCTCCGCGAGTCGGCGCCGAGGCCTGGTTTCAACTGGGTGATTTCCTTTTTTTCCGGAAGGATTATGAACCGAGCGCCGAGGCGTATGAGAAACTCGCCTTGCTTTATCCCAAGGATGTGCGCGTTGCCCAGGCGCAACTTCAGCGGGCCTGGGCTCTTTATTATGCGAAACGCTATGCCGATGCGCTGGAGGTGTGCTCCGCGTCGCTGGCTTCCGGAGGGCAGGGGGCATCGGGGCCGGAATGGCTTTATCTCAAGGCCAACAGTCAGCGACAGGTCATGAAGAACACGGAGGCGCTCGCCACGTACGCCGAACTGCTG
The DNA here is from genome assembly GCA_964355415.1 of uncultured Verrucomicrobiota bacterium. Classification (GTDB taxonomy): domain Bacteria; phylum Verrucomicrobiota; class Kiritimatiellia; order CAIKKV01; family CAITUY01; genus JAABPW01. Next base: position 1,961 of record CAYHEL010000160.1, read on the forward strand.
AAGTCCTATCCCGAGTCTCCCTTTTCCGGCAGCGCCGCGTACGAACGGGCCCTTGCGTTATTCAAACTGGGCCGCTTCCAGGAGGCCATCGATCAGGCCAGGGGGCTTCTGTCCAACGACCGCGTCAAGCGCGATGTCTGCTGGCTTCTGGCCGAGTCCTGCGCCGCCGTGCAGGACGAGGCGGGCGCGGTTCAGTATTACCGGATGCTGGCGGATCAGTATCCCGATTCTCCGCTTGCCGGCGATGCCCTGTACCGGCTGGCCAATCTCCTCCAGAAGAAGGGCGATTTCCTGCAGGCCGCCGAACTGTTCGGGCGGCTGGCCGGTGATTTTCCCGCGCATGAACTCGCCGCCCAGTCTGTCTTCGCCCAGGCTTCCTGTTTCGGCAAGGCGCTTAAACATGAACAGGCCGTTGCCGCCTATGCCCGCCTCCTGTTAAAATATCCCGCTTGTTCGTACATCGAGGATTCCCTGTATCAGAAGGCGACCGTCGAGACTTTTCTGAGACGCGACGCCGGCGCCCTGGAGACCTGGGGCGCCCTCCTGACGCGCTTTCCCGCCACGAAGTATGCGGCGGACGCCCGTTTCTGGAACGGCGTGCTTCTGGAGGAAAACGGCAGGTTGGAGGAGGCCGAGACGGCCTTTCGTGCCGCGCTGAAGTCCGCCCCGGCGCCCTCCGATGACCTGGCCCGGCGCATCCGTTTCCGGCTCGCTTTGGTGTTGCAGCGGGGCGGCACGAAGGACGCCTCGGCGGAACGGTTGGACGAGGCGGCGGCCCTGCTTCAGGATCTGATCGAGTCCCCGCTGCGCGACAAATTCCCGCCGGCCCTGATGGAGTGGCTCGGGGAGAGTCAACTCGGACGCCGTGACTTTGCGAAGGCGGGTAAAGTGGCGGAACTCATGGTTTCTGCGGCGGCGACGGATAACTGGAAACAGATTGCCTGGTGCCTCAAGGGCAAGGCGTTCATGGGGCAGGGGAAGCATGACGAGGCGCGGCAGGCGTTCGAGCGGGTTGTGGGGTTCAGCCTCAAGAGTCAGGCGATGGCCGAGGCGTGGCTGAAGCTGGGCGAATTGAGTCTGGCCGACGATCCGGCGAAGGCGAAACGAGCCTATGAGGAGGCGGCCACCCTCGCCGCAACGGATGCCCTCCTGTCGATCCGGGTTCAGGCCTATGCCGGGATTGCGCGTGCGTTGAAGGCACAGGGCGACCAGGCTGGCGCCGCCCGACATTTCCTCAGTGTGGCCGTGTTGTTTGACGATCCGGCCCTGGTGCCTGAATGCCTTTACGAGGCGGCTGCCGCCTTTACCGCCGCCGGCCGCAAAGAGGACGCCGATAAGGCGAAGAAAGAATTACGGGAACGCTACCCTGACAGTGAGTGGGCGAGGACAATCAAATGAGTGGTTCGGTACGCCTGAATTTCCGCCGCAAGCCTGAGTCGCTTGGCGCCATGGATATCATCGGCGCCCTTCGTCGGCGCCAGATGATTGGGTATGGTCTTGCCGTGCTGGTCTCGATTCTGTTCCATGTCGCGCTTTTTCTAATGTTGCCCGGATTCAATGTTTACAGGATGAACCCCGGCCGGATTCCCGAGAAGCAGATTTCCCTGCGGCTGGATGAGGTGAAGCGTGTGCCTGACCCTGCGGCGGAGCCGCGTCCCCCGAAATTCAGACCCGAGAACACCCCCGCGACCACCGTGGCGGGCGATATCGGGTCGGAGATGACCACCATCCGACGCCCGTCTGATGAGGCGAGCGTTGAACCCCGGGTGGTGGGCGCCGGGATGCTCGTGGGTGAACAGCGGACGCTTGCGGAGCCTGCTCCGGTGGATCACCCTCTTTGGGAGCCGCGCCAGGAAATCCTCAGCATTAACCAGCAAATCGCGAGGAATGACCTGACGTTCAGCCGCCCGCGCCGGTATATCCAGGCCATCCCGCGCGTCGCCGCGGGGATGGACATCGTCGCGCCGGCCAATCGCGAGGATCTTGAGCGGGGCATTGCCTCGACGGGCGCCTATTACCTGGTGGACGATCCTTCCCTGTTCTCCTGGGGGCGCAATATTCCATCCGGCCCCGGTGGCGGTGGCGGACGAGGCGGCGCCCGCGATGTTGCGCCCCCTGCCGCAACGCTTCAGGACGAGCCGAAGAAATTGACGGAGGAGGATCGGAATCGTGTCTCCATCCTCAAGGCTCTCGAGAAATATCTGAAGGCCGATGTTTATGTTTATCACTCCCCATCCGATCCCCTCTATGATTATTGCCGGATCGAAATCAAGCGCCGCACGCCGGATCTGTTGCCCGTGCTGGCCAAGGATGTCCTGCTTGTTCAGGATGCATCGGCCAGTATCACGGAACAGAAACTCCACTTCTGCCGGGAAGGGATGCTCAAAGCGTTGGAACTCCTTGGCCCCGGCGACCGTTTCAACGTGGTCGAATTCCGGGATTCAGTGTCACGGTGTTTCGAGACCTGGGCGGCGGTGGGGCCGGAAACCCTCCAGAAGGCCCGCGAGTTCATCGGCCGCATGGAGTCGGTGGGGAATACGGATATTTTTGATTCCCTGAAGGACCTCCTCGAGACGGAGCGGAAACCCGGACGACCCGTGATCATGATGGTGGTCAGTGACGGCGTGGCGACGGCGGGACTGACGGATCATTCGCTGATTATCGAGGCCTTCAGCCAGGCGAACCACGGTGCGGTGTCGGTGTTCACCGTGGGAACCTATCCGGGCGTGAATGCCTATCTCCTGGATTTGCTCAGTTACCGGAACCGCGGCGATACCGCCATCGTGCGGACGGGGCGGTGGGATATTCCCGGAGTGATCGAGGGTCGGGTGCGGGAGGTGAGTCGTCCGGTGTTATCGGATGTGCGGTTCCGGTTTGCGGGCCAGACCTATTGCGAGGCCTATCCGATTCTCACGGCGAACCTGTATCTGGATCGGCCGCTGGTGTTGTTCGGGCGGTATCCCCGGAACGCGAAGAAACTGGTGTTCCAGGCGACCGGTCGGGCCGATGATATCCAGTGTGATATGGTTTTTGACTTGGATCCCGAAATGGCGGCGTCCGGCGGGGCTGATATCCGGACCGCCTGGGCCTGGCAACGGGCCTATTTCCTGATCGGGGAGCACAACCGGACCAAGCAACCCGGCATTCTCACCGAGTTAAAAACCATGGGCAAATCGTTCGGCATCAAAATTCCCTACCGGGCCGAACTGAATCGGTAAGAGAAGCGATCTCGCGCGATCTTGCGCGAAAGAGGGACGAGTTTGAACAGACGTCATTTCAACTGGCCGAATCCTCCCCTGAACATTGTGCTGGTGGAGCCGGAGATTCCGCAGAATACGGGGAACATTGCCAGGCTTTGTGCCGCAACCGGTTCGCCCCTGCATCTGGTGGGGCCGCTCGGGTTCCACATCACCAGTAGCCACCTTCGCCGTGCCGGACTGGACTACTGGGAATCGGTGACCCTGACGCGTTATTCCGGATGGGAGGAGTACGAGAAGTCAGGACTCAAGGGTCAGACGTCAGGCGGCGGTCAGACGTGGTTCTTCAGTACCAAGGGGCAGATTTCTTACACGGGAGTGGAGTACAAACCCGGCGATGCGCTGGTTTTCGGGAGTGAAACCAAGGGGTTGCCCGGCGGACTGCTGGCGGCGAATGCTGATCGGGTTTTGACCATTCCCATGCAAGTCGAACACGTCCGATCCCTCAATCTTGCCAACACCGTCTCCATCGTCCTCTACGAAGCCCTGCGGCAGTTGAATATTACTCCGGCCACTAAATAGTAGCGATTCCCGCACGATGCAAAAGGCTTTACCACCCGCTTGGAGTACCAAGCTAGAGACACGAAGGCACAGAGAAGATAAGAACCAAGAAGAGAATGTCGCGGCATTTTTGTTCGGGAGTACCCGAGCCAAAAATCCCGCGCCGGTTTCTTGGAGGAATACAGGAAGAGGGAGGAGTTCCGACTTCCCTAGCAAAGGCAATACTGCTATTGATGTTTTCTCTTCTTTCTCCATTTATGGCTCCATGAAACCGTTGCGGGATTTTTAATTCTGGTACTCCTGAATTCAAAATCCC
>CAYHEL010000161.1:0-6020 GCA_964355415.1 uncultured Verrucomicrobiota bacterium
AACCCATTACCTTTGGCCTCAAGATGGCGCTGATGTATGACGAATTCGGCCGCGCCCTGAATCGGCTGGAGACGGCGCGCGAGGTGATCCGTGTGGGACAGCTTTCCGGCGCCGTGGGAACCCATGCCCACATTGACCCGTTTGTTGAGATCTATGTTTGCGGGAAACTGGGGCTCAAGCCGGCGGCCATTTCGACCCAGATTCTCCAGCGTGACCGGCACGCGGAATACATGTCCGCCATCGCGCTCGTCGGGGCCTCGGTGGATCGCTGGGCCACGGAGTTCAGGCATCTGCAGCGAACCGAGGTGCTGGAGGTGGAGGAGTATTTCGGAACGGATCAGAAGGGTTCCTCGGCCATGCCGCACAAGAAGAATCCCATCACGGGCGAGAAACTGTGCGGATTGGCGCGCCTGTTGCGGGGGAACCTGGTGGCGGCGCTGGAAAATGTGGCGTTGTGGCACGAACGTGATATCTCCCATTCCTCGGTCGAGCGGGTCATCCTGCCCGACAGCACCATCGCGCTGGATCACATGCTGGTGAATCTGGAGACGTTGGTGCGCAATCTGGTGGTGTCGCCGGAGCGCATGAAGGAAAACCTGAACCTGACCCAGGGGCTGATTCACTCCCAGCAGGTTCTGTTGATGCTGACCCAGGCGGGGTTCACACGGGAGCAGGCCTACCGCATGGTTCAACGTCATGCCATGGCGGCATGGGAGACCCGTCAGAGTCTGCGCGGGCTGATTGAGGCCGATGCGCAGATCATGGCGAAGGTGGGCAAGGCCGATCTGGATAAAGTGTTTGATATGGGCGTCCATTTCAGGGATGTGAATCGTACCTTCAAGGCGGTTGGACTGTGACGAGGAGAAGCCCTCACCACGAATTTAAGAAATGGAAGAAATCCGGAGAAGAGTATGTCGAAAAAAGTGATCCAGCGGGCGACGTCGGCGTATGCGGCGGCGGGTGTGAATATTGACTCAAAAATGAAGGGGATTGCCTCCATCCGGGACATGGTGAAGTCAACCCGAACCGCCGGAGTCCTTAATGAAATCGGATCCTTCGGGGGCTTCTTTGCCTCGCCCGGCAAGGACACGATCCTGGTGGCCAGCACCGACGGCGTCGGCACCAAACTCAAAATTGCCGCGATGGCGCGACGGCATGACAGCGTCGGTCAGGATATTGTGAACCACTGTGTGAATGACATCCTCGTTCAAGGCGCGACGCCTCTTTTCTTCATGGATTACGTTGGAATTTCCAAGTTTGAGGGCTGGATCTTTGAGCAGGTGGTCAGCGGACTGTGCAAGGCTTGCCGTGAAAACGGCTGCGCTCTCCTGGGCGGCGAAACGGCGGAAATGCCGGGCCTGTATCCGCCCGGTGAGTATGACCTTGTCGGCACGATTGTGGGCGTGGTGGAGCGCAGGAAGGTGATTACCGGTAAGTCCATCCGTCCCGGCGATGTCCTGATCGGACTTCCCTCCTCAGGCCTGCACACCAACGGCTATTCCCTGGCTCGCAAGGTCGTCTTTGAGACGGCGAAACTGAAACCCGCCGATCTGTTCCCGGGTTCCAGGAAGACGGTTGCCGACGTGTTGCTGGCTGTCCATGCGAGTTATCTCAAGCCGGTCTCCACGCTCCTGAAGACGGTGGCGATCCGGGGCATGGCGCATATCACCGGCGGGGGATTCCCCGACAATGTGCCGCGGGTTTTGCCGGCGGACGTGAACGCCGTGTTTGACCGCGCATCCTGGGTTGTCCCCGAGGTTTTCCAATTCATCCAGCGGGTCGGCAAGGTGGATCGCGAGGAGATGTACAGGGTCTTTAACATGGGACTCGGCATGGTGGTGGTGGTGCGAAAACAGGATGTGGAAAAATCCCTGACCGTGTTGAAAAAAGCGGGAACCCAACCCGTCCTCGTCGGCTGGATCGAGAAGGGATCCCGCCAGGTACGACTCATCAACTAGAAGATAAGCCCGCGTTCGTTGTGAAGCCACTCCGCCATCATTGGATATTTCGGGCTGTCTGGCTCATGATGGCGCCGCTGGCGGGACTGGCGGGAACGATCAGGGTGGATCCGCAGGCCCGTGTCGAGATCACGAATGGCCTGCCGGCCATGGTGGGTCAACTCTTTAACAGCGGCGATGAAGCCGCCCGGATTCTCTCCGTCGAGAGTGATGACGGCGCGTCTGCCGGATCCGTGGCGCGAACCCTGGCGCCGGGAGATTCCTGTGAGATTCTCCTCCCGATGGATGCGTCATCCAAAACGGGATGCCGACAGGCCGTGGCCCGCATCCGATATGAGGATTTCGGGGGGGTGAGTTTTTCTTCGGTCGTGGCGGCCTCTTCGACGGAGGACGAAAGTTGGATCAACCTGGTGGTCCCGCCGGTTTCACTGGGACGGTCAGGGCGGGTTCGAGTCTCGTTGTGTCTGCTTCAAGACAAACCAGCCCAGGTGACAGTGCGGCTTGTTTTCCCGGATGAATTCGACTGCCCGGTTCCGGTGCAACAGGTGTCGCTGGATCCAGACAGTCCCCGGGACCTTGCCTTTGAACTCACCAATCGCAGAGGTCTCCCCGGCGGCGTCTATTCCCTCGTCGCGATTGCCGAAACCGGGACGCCAGGCCACTGCCGGAGCGCCTCCGCCTCCGGCGCCTTGAGCATCACCGGAGGACTATGGCTGGGTCAGTCACCCTGGGTCTGGTTGGCGGGGGCATTGGCCTTGTTGGCCGCGTTGTGGGTTGCCGGACACGGTGGTAACCGCCGTCCCGGCAGGCATTTTCCGGCGGCCATTCTGGATGTCCTGCTTCTCTCGGTTCTCTCCGGGTTCATCCTCTGGAACGTCTCGCCCGCCGATCTGATGCGAAACACCACGACCGTGGGAGGCGACACTCCCGCGCATTTGTATTTGATGAGTCATCTCAGGGAGCAGTTGTTCCACCATGGCCGACTGATCTCCTGGGCGGGTGGGTGGTGGTGCGGGTTCCCGATGTTCCAATACTATTTCGTTCTGCCCTACCTGGCGGCGGTTCTGCTCGGGGTTCTGATTCCGCAGGCCGTGGCCTTCAAACTGGTTAGCGTGGCCGGGGTGGTCATGACGCCCCTGTGCGCCTACGGGGCGGCCCGGTTATGGCGGTTGCCCCGTCCCGTCCCGATGGTTATGGCCATAGCGATGGTTCCGTTTTTGTTTGTTCAGTCCCATACGATGTGGGGCGTGAACACGGCGAGCACGCTGGCCGGGATGATTTCAAACAGCTGGAGTTTTGCCCTGCTGCTGCCCGCCCTGGCCTCGGCTGGCCGCGACTCGGAGGACGGGGTCATCAGGAGGAGAACCGTGTTTCTCATGACCCTCGTGCTTGCTTCTCATTTCTTCACCTCGGTCATGATGTTTTTGTCGCTGGCAATCATTCCGGTGTTGGGTTGGATGCAAGGCCGGGGGGCGGGCGGAAAAGAGCACGATGCCTCCGACATGGCAACTCCGTCCGGAGGGCTTCGATCCCTCCTTGTGTTGTTCCTTGAAAGCCTGCTGACCGTTCTCCTGATGGCGTGGTGGCTTGTTCCGCTTGTGGCGAAGTCGGCCTTCAGCGTTGATTTCGGAATCAATTGGGATGTGACCCTGTGGAGGTCGTTCCCCGATTACACGGCGGGGTTGCTGGTCTTTGCCGGAGTTGCGCTGGTGACAGCCACGCGATCCGTGAATCGATATGGGCCGGTCCTTCTGCTGCTTTGGATGCTGGTATCGGGTGTGCTATTGTTCCAATTTGGCTTCGCGATGTCCCCGGTGTTCGTCAATGTCCGGCTCTGGCCGTTCGTTTTCTTTTCGCTGGTGGCCTTGGCGGCCGTCGGGCTGGGAACGATGCTGCAACGGGCCCGAGGGGTGTCGGTTTGGTTGGTGGCGTTGACGTTTGCGGTTCTGCTGGCCGTCAAAATGGGTGATTCCCTGAACGGAACCCTGTCGGGGCCGGGACTGACCCGGAGTTGGGCCACGTGGAATTATTCCGGGTTGGAGGCGAAACCGGGCGCCTCGGTATTCCATAAACTGGTGATGCCGCTCAAGGGGACGCCGGGTCGGCTCGCCAACGATTTGTGCGAGGAGAACAATCAGATCGGATCAAGCCGTGTGTTTGAATTGGCGCCCTACCTGGCCGGGAAGGCCGTGCTGGAGGGCGGACTGGTCAATTCGGCGCTGGGTTCACTCTATGCCTACACGATTCAAGGCGAGACCTCCGCGTCCTGCGCGGGATTTCCGACCATGGTGACGCCACAGTCGTTCAACTTCACCCATGCGACACGGCATTTGGAATTGTTCAATGTGAAGCATTTCATTGCCCGCGGGGCGATTACCAGGGAGGCGCTTCGGCGCCATCCTGACTGGCGGTTTGTGGGTCGGGAACAGGATTGGGAACTGTATGAACTCATGAGTCATGAGGGGCGAATGGTGTTCATTCCGCCCCGGATGCCGGTGGCGGTGCAAACGGCCCGATGGAAGGAAGGCTCCCTCGAGTGGCTGACCACGCCGGGGGCCAGCGCACAGTTTGTCATCTGGGCGGCGGATGGGTTCCCCGCCAAAACGCTGGATGAAACAGCGTTCCATGCCGTTCTGGCGGAGTGGCGGAAAGGGGGAACGAACGGGATGGGGTCACTCCTGTCGGGTTCGGGAACGGGATGCATTCGTGATGAGGAGGTGACGGATGACCATATTCGTTTCAAAACCTCCGCCATCGGGCAACCGCATATTGTGAAAATGTCGTGGTTCCCCAATTGGAAGGCGCGTGGCGCCGCCCGGGTGTATCGCGTGTCGCCGGGGTTTATGCTCGTTTTCCCGGAACAGGAGTCGGTGGAACTCTATTATGGCACGACGGTGTCCGACGGCGTAGGATATGCGCTGACCCTGTTGGGTTGCCTGGGTTTGATCGGCGTGAGGCGGCTGACGAGGGGTCTGTGTTGATGGTTGAGTGAGGGTGAGAACGTCCACGATGAACATCAGGGTGTTGAAAATACTGGATGCGACGGTGGGGGGGCTCCTCTGCTGGGTGGGCGGGCACTGGCTGCATCTGGCGCGGCGGGAAAGGGGTGTCCCCCACGCCGTTGCCCAGGCTGACGTGAAACGAATCCTGGTGATCCGTCCGGGTGGAATGGGGGACATGATCCTGCTTCTGCCGATGATGAAGCGCCTCCGGCAACACTTCCCGGGCGCCGAGATCGATCTTGTTTGCGAGACGCGGAACCGGGAGATTCCCGGCCTTGCCGGCGAGACCGCCGAACGGCTCCTCTATGATGCGCATCCCTTGCGGACGATGGCCCGGCTTCTGCGGAGGCGGTATGACCTGGCCGTTGATTCGGAGCAATTCCACAACTTCTCCGCCGTTATGACCTGGTTTAGCGGGGCGCCTGTGCGAATCGGTTTCAAGATCAATCCGGGGCGAAACCCGATCTACACGCATCTGGTGAATTATGACCTGGCGGGTTACGAGGCTGATGAGTTTATGCGATTACTGGCCCCGCTGGGGATCGCGGGGGTGGCGGTCGTTGAGGGGTGTTTGACCGCGCCCATCAGAAGGGGGGAACGCTTGATCCTGATCCATGTGGGGGCCTCAACCCGCTATAAACACTGGGCGCCGGGGAAATTCGCGGAATTGGCCAGGACGCTGAGTCACGAGTCGGAAGCGGTTCTGATTGGACTCGTTGGCTCCGCGAAGGATAAGACTCTGGCGGAGGAAATAGCCCGGGTGTCGGGACTGGGGGATCGGGTGAGGGTTCTGGCCGGGGATCTGACGCTCCCGCAGACAGCCGCATTGATCGGGAGAGCGGAACGGTTCATCGGGGGAGATTCCGGGCTAGCCCACCTAGCGTCAGCGCTGGCCGTCCCAACCGTGGTGTTATTTGGTCCCAGCGACCCCATGAAGTGGGCGGCCCGCGGCCCGCGCCATGCCGTGGTCAGAAAATCCCTGGCCTGTTCACCCTGCTTTATTTTCGGCTACCACAAGTTGTGCCATTCCATCGCCTGCATGGCCGAGATCACGGTCGAT
>CAYHEL010000162.1:0-6017 GCA_964355415.1 uncultured Verrucomicrobiota bacterium
CAATAGGCGGGTTCGTTGGATCGTGATGGCGGCCCGTCACTTCCATTCTGACTTTCGGATTCGGGATTCGGGATTCCGTCCCGTCCCCTCTCCACAAAGACCAGTTTTCCGCATACGCCTCCCACACGCGGGTCGGAAAACGGCGCCACCAACCTTCGAACGGCATCCCGTTCAAACGTCGTATTCGCATCGGTGAAGATCAGAAAATGAGGAGATGGTCTTATGTTTTTCGGTTGTTGCGTTGTCGGGGATGGCGAGGCCTTCGGGTTTTCAGCGCCCCCCCCGGCCCCTCGGCCCATCAACACGCTCTCCACCAGTTGCTTCAGCATCCTCGTCTTGCCCTGACAGGAATCGGAGCGGGTGGTGTGAATGCGGGGATCGAACGAGGCCCACTCCCGGACAATTGACTCCGTCCGGTCGGTGCAGCCATCCATCCCGACATAAATCGCCAGCCGGTCGTAGGGATAGTCAAGAGAGGTTAAGTTCGCCAACCTGGCGCCGATCACTTTCTCCTCGTCGTGCGCGGAGAAGACGATGGTGATCAGGGGGGCATCGTCGCCCAGTTCAGGCAGACTCTGATCCGCTTTTTTTTTTCGGGGCGCCAGTAATACGATCCCGGGATAGAGAAGCCACCCATAGGCCAGTATCACGATCAGAACTATGAACGCTGTGAACATCAGGGAAATCATTTACCACGATGTCGCGAAAATAAACAGAGAAACCCCCGCGAAGAGGATTGAATCCCCTCGCCTCGCCAAGGTCGGAACACGGAATATCCGGGGAACAACCGTTTTAGACGTCGGCCTTGTTCTTCTCGCGAAGTTTGGCGCCTTTGCCGACACGGTCACGCAGATAGTAGAGTTTGGCGCGGCGATTCTGGCCCGAACTCTCGACCTCAAGACTGGCGATATTGGGGGAATGAACCGGAAAAATCCGCTCCACGCCAACACCATGGGAAATGCGGCGGACCGTAAACGTCTCCGTGGCGCCATTCCCGTCGCGGGCAATGACAATCCCGGTATAAGCCTGAATACGCTCCTTGCCGCCTTCGCGGATTTTAACCTCGAGTTTAACGGTGTCGCCGATGCGAAAGGCAGGCAAAGCCTCCTTGCGCAGGTTCTCTTTATGAATCATGGCCAATGCTTTAGCAATCATAGTTCCCTCTTCACCAAGTCTGGTCTTTTTTCTTTCGTCCGGCGCTCCGCCTGTTCCCTTCGCCACTGCGCGATCTCCTTGTGATCCCCCGACAGGAGAACCTCGGGAACATCCAATCCCCTGAAGATCCGCGGTCTCGTATAGTGCGGATACTCCAACATCCCGTCCGTGAACGATTCCTCACGAATGGTGTCGTCGTTTCCCAACACTCCGGGCACCAGGCGAACCACGGCGTCAATCACCACCGCCGCCGGCAAAACCCCGTTCGTCAGAACGTAGTCGCCAATCGATATTTCGTCGGTGGCGAGATGGGTTCGCACCCGCTCATCCACACCCTCATAGTGCCCGCATATAAAGATCAAATGCCGGGCCTTCGAAAGCCCGACCGCACATGCCTGCTCAAACCGCCGCCCCTGCGGCGTCATCAAAATCACACTCGCCCCGGGCGTCCTCACCGATTCAACCGCCTTGAACAGCGGTTCCGGCTTCATCACCATCCCCGCGCCCCCGCCGAACGGACGATCATCCGTTGACTGGTGCCGATCCGTGGTGAACGGCCTCAAGTCCACCGTGTTCAATTCAACCAATCCCTTTTGCGCCGCGCGTTTGAGGATGCTCTCCTCCAGGAATCCCTTGAGCATTCCCGGGAAGATCGTGATCACATCGATCCTCAACGGCGCATCCATGGCGTCATTCCGCCACTTCCAGAACCGTCCGAACCCCGTGCTGCGAACCGACATTGCTGACCAGGGTCCGGATGGCGGCAATCGTCTTCCCGCTCCGCCCGATCAACCGGCCGACATCCTTGGGATGGCAACGCACTTCCAGAATCGTCGTCTGCTTGCCCTTCACTTCCGTCACCACCACATCACGGGGATGCTCGGCCAGCGAACGGACAATAAACGTCACAAAGTCCTTCATGCGTTCGCTTTAGCAGCCGCCTTGTTTTTTCTGATCAGGCTCTTCACCGTATCACTGACCAAAGCGCCCTTGCTAATCCAATGATCAATACGATCCATCTTCAGGTCGAAATTGATCCCTTTCTTCTTGGGATCATACCAACCGACCACTTCCAGGTTCTTCCCGTCCCGCGGAAAGCGGGTATCGGTGGCCACCAAACGGTAGCTGATATCCTTGTTCGCACCGGTACGGGTCATTCTGATTTTAACTGACATTCCTGTCCTCCCTCAAACAAAACAACGCCCGGGAACCGGATTGGATCCCTGCGCCATGACTCCAAAAGCGCGCGACTATGTCACATTCTCACCGGCCACGCAACCTCTTTTGCATCGAACCCATTCGCTTCGCCATTTCGCGGGTTTGCTCGAACTGCTTGAGCAGTTCATTCACATCCTGAACCTGGGTTCCGCTTCCCGCCGCGATTCTCCGCTTGCGGCTTGCATTCAGGAGTTCCGGCCGGCGGCGTTCCTTCACTGTCATACTCTGGATAATGGCCTCCGCCCGCTTGGTGGAACGGGCAAAATCCCCCCCCTTGCCCGCCTCCCGAAGTTTGGCCTTAACCTGCCCCCCCATCGGGAGCATCTCAATCAGATTGTCCATCGACCCCATCTTGCGCAACTGCATCAACTGGCTCAGGAAATCCTCCAGATCCAGCCGGTTCTTGCGCAATTTTTTTTCCATGTCGGCGACCTGTGTCAGGTTCACCGTCTCCTGCGCCCGTTCGACCAGGCCGACGATATCGCCCATCCCCAGGATACGTGAGGCCATTCGTTCGGGATAGAACGGCTCCAGTTCCCCCACGCGTTCGCCGACACCGGTAAAAAGAATCGGGCACCCGGTAACCGACTGGATGGACAGCGCGGCTCCACCGCGGGCATCGCCATCGAGCTTGGTCAGGATCAGACCCCTGAGATCCAGCGCCTTGTGAAAGGCGTCCGCCACATGAACCGACTCCTGTCCGATGGCGGCATCCACCACCAGGATCGTGTTCCGGCAGTTGACGGTCTGGCGCAAGTCCTTCAGTTCCTGAACCAGTTCGCCATCGATCTGGAACCGTCCGCCGGTATCAAACAGAACCACATCGCGCCCCTTTAACTCCGCCAGATCCATGGCGCGCCGACCCAGGGCGGGCACCGTCTCGCCCGGCTCCGGGGCCAGCATATCGACGCCAATCTGTTTCGCCAGAACGCCCAGTTGATCAACCGCCGCAGGACGCCGGATATCGGCCCCCACGAGCAACACGTTCTTGCCGTCTTTCTTCCACACGGCGGCCAGTTTCGCGGAAGTCGTCGTCTTGCCGGAACCGTGCAGGCCGACCAGCATGACCGGCGCGGGAAGGGGGTTGAGTTCAAGGCGCCGGTTCTGCCCGGCCCCCAACAGTTTGACCAGTTCATCATGGACACGTTTGACGACCTGTTGTCCGGGAGAGATGCTGTGGAGCACCTCCTCGCCGACGCACTGTTCGCTGACCCGCGCGATGAAATCTCGGGCCACCTCGTAATTGACATCGGCCTCCAGCAACGCCATGCGCACTTCGCGCATGGAGTCGCGGATGTTGGCCTCGGTCAGACGGCCATACCCGCGGAGTTTCTTGAACACCGACTCAAGGGAACTGGTAAGGGAGTCAAACACAGCCGCCCTTACGCCCTGACCTTTTTGCCTGCGGCCACGGTGAAAACCAGTCCGCCGTCACCCTTGATGACGCTCACCTTGCCGGCATGACTCAAGTCGCCGCGCAGGATCTCCTCGGCCAGCGGATCCTCGAGGAACCGTTGCACCGCGCGCCGGAGGGGGCGCGCACCCATCGCCTGGTCAAACCCCTTGTCCAGCAGGAACTCCTGCGCTTCGGGGGTGAGGGATAGTTGGATGCCTTTCGACTCCAGACGGTTCCGAACCTTGCTGATTTCCAGATCCAGGATGCGAACCATCTCGGGCCGGTCAAACTGACGGAATACCACAATTTCATCCAGCCGGTTCAGAAACTCCGGCTTGAACAGCCGCCGGACTTCCTCCAGCATCCGCGTCTTCAGGGATTCATAGTCCATCGCCGAACCCGCCTCGGTGAAACCGAGTCCCCCCTTGCGGATGAAGTCAGAACCCAGATTCGTCGTCAGGATGATCACCGTGTTGCGGAAATCCACATGCCTGCCATTGCTGTCCGTCAACCGGCCCTCCTCCATAATCTGGAGGAGAATATGCATCACATCCGGATGCGCCTTCTCGATTTCATCGAACAGCACCACCGAATACGGACGGCGGCGCACCTTCTCCGTCAACTGTCCGCCCTCATCGTAGCCGACATAACCCGGCGGCGACCCCACCAGGCGGGACACGGTGAACTTCTCCATGTACTCCGACATATCGAGTTGGATCAGCGCATTCGCATCATCGAACATGAATTCGGCCAGAGTTTTCGCAAGCAGGGTCTTTCCGACTCCGGTAGGCCCCAGGAAAACAAACGACCCGATCGGTCGGCGGGGATCCTTGAGATCGGCGCGGGATCGGCGGAGCGCCTTGGAAATGGTGACGATGGCCTCCTTCTGGCCGATCACCGTCTTCTCCAACTCCTCCTCCATATGAAGCAGGCGGGCCAGTTCCTTGCCTTCCATTTTTTTCAACGGCACGCCGGTCCACTTCGAGATTACCGCCATGACTTCCTCGTCGGTCACCTTGACTCGTTTCTTCTTCCCGGCCTCCTGCCAGGTCTTGACGGTTTCATCCAGGGCTTCGCGCTCACGTTTCTCCTGGTCACGCAACCGGGCGGCATCCTCAAACTTCTGACCCTTGATCGCCGCCTCCTTGTCAATCCGGATGGCCTCGATGGCATGCTCCTTCTTGCGTAGTTCGGGGGAGCGCGTGGTGGCCTGGATGCGGGCGCGCGCACCGGCCTCATCAATCGTGTCGATCGCCTTGTCGGGCAGATGGCGTCCGGTCAGATAGCGATCCGTCAGGCGCGCCGCCGCCTCGATGGCATCATCGGTGATCTTGACATTATGGTGCTCCTCATATTTGTGGCGGATGCCCTTCAGAATGCGGATCGTATCCACCACGCTGGGTTCGTTGACTGTTACCGTTTGGAACCGGCGTTCCAGGGCGCCGTCCTTTTCGATATATTTCCGGTACTCATCCAGCGTGGTGGCGCCGACGCACTGGAGTTCGCCGCGGGCCAGGGCGGGCTTGATGATATTCGAGGCATCCATCGTTCCTTCGGCGGAGCCGGCGCCGACGATGGTATGAATCTCATCCACAAACAGGATGACATTGCCATTGCGCTTGATCTCCTCCATCACAGCCTTGATACGTTCCTCAAACTGGCCCCGGTACTTGGTTCCGGCAATCATCAGCGCCAGATCCAGAGCAATCACGCGTTTGTTCCGCAGGATATCCGGCACCAGGCCCTCGATAATCACCTGCGCCAGGCCCTCGACAATGGCGGTTTTACCGACACCGGCCTCGCCGAGAAGGACGGCGTTGTTCTTGGTGCGCCGACAGAGAATCTGAATGCATCGCTCCAGTTCGGATTCCCGCCCGATCATGGGATCCAAGGCGCCCTTGCGGGCAAGTTCGGTGAGATCACGCCCGAATGCATTCAGTGCGGGGGTCTTCGGCTTGTCGCCCGGTTGCGCCTTCTGACCCGACTGGGGTTCGGGCACCGGCGCGGATTCATCCGGCTCATAATTCGGATCCAACTCCTTCATGACCTCGGTTCGAGTGGTGTCCACATTGATATTGAGATTTCTCAGAACCTGGGATGCGACCCCCTCGCCTTCCCGAAGCAAACCCAGCAGAAGGTGTTCGGTTCCGACATAGGTGTGGTTCAACGCGCGGGCTTCGGCGGCGGCCAACTGGAGCACCTTCTTGGCGCGGGGAGTAAACGGAATCTGACCCGTCGTGACCTCTTC
>CAYHEL010000163.1:0-5997 GCA_964355415.1 uncultured Verrucomicrobiota bacterium
CATCTTTTGCGTTATATCGCATCAGTTTATCAAGGCATCGTATGTCACCACCCGCGCGATAATCATTCCACAACCGAACTGCCTCCATCCCATCACCCTTCTCCGTCTCGTCTCGCGTCACTCCCAAATACCGTTCGATAACTTTCAACCCTCCAATGAAACCATGGGCCCTTGCTTCCTCCATTAAATCAATATGCGGCGGTTCGCACCGCAACCCGAATTCCCGGGCCAACACCGGCCAATCAAACCGCCGACCGTTGAATGTCACCAACACCTCAATGCGCCGCCACTCCCTCATAAAGTCAGCAAGATTCCGTCCCTTTACAAATTGCGTGAGGTTCCCGTCACGCCACAACCCCACCACCGTCAATTTATCGCGCGGCCCCAACCCCGTTGTCTCCACATCAAGGAATCCAATACCGGTCGCGAAATCCGGCAGGAGTCGCAGACGATGTCCCACCGGCAAACGCTTCAGAAAGTAATCGGCCACCCGCCCCTCCAGTGCGGCCACAGATACCGGCAACTGTCCCATCAAGTCTGTCAACTTCCGTTCTGAGAACACCCGGTTCGACGCGGACAACCCGTCCCAATTCAGGCAACCAGCACGCCATAGTTTCTTCTCGGCATCCGGCGACATCCCGCGAAAACAACAAAAACTGCGCGTAATCACGGTTTTGGATCTCCGTCGCAGGTCTCAACCCAGGTTTCAGCGAGAACCTGCAACCCTGAAAGACGCATGCAACGACGATCCGTCTCGCCATATCGCTCAATGCAAAACCCCTGTGCCGACCGGTCATCGCCCATGACCAACATCCCCAACCCCGGGGCGTTGCGCCGTATATAATCCAACGTCTTGGCCCTCGTGCGGACGTTCACACTGCCGACAAATACGTTCGGACGGGGTTCCACGAACCAGCGTTTTAGCATCCCCCGTATAGCGGGAGGCGTGTCGTTCGCGATGATAACGGTCATACACCCTCCAGCAAAGTTTCAATATCTTTTGGCATCCGTTGAAGCAACTTACGATCCTCTATATGAAACTTGAGTCGGGTGACAACGTCATCCTCCTTTGCCTCCGGGTTCAAACCTACCGTTTCGAACGCCGCCGGCAACGTGATTTCCGGCTTGTAGATGTCGGCCACATCCAGCACGAACGCCCGCATCGAATTTGAGTGGATGAATCCCAGTTCGGGAAGATAACCCAAGGCGCAGACAACGGCCGTGGTCAATGCATAGAGAGCCGCATTGGCCGCCGAAATCGCCCGGTTGATAGTGTCCGCCAAATTCCAATTATCCGGGTTATAGTCCCGACCCTTCCACGTCACGCCATATTTGATTCCCATATCGGCATAGAGGGCCTTGACCCGGCGTCCTTCCATCCCTCGCAGTTCCTTGACCGCCACGCCATCCACATTCACGCCGGTGAACCGCATAGCGAACATCCGTCGCGCCACGGCATCTCGTTTGGATGGCGAGGAAGCCAGTTCCGCCTGCCGACGCGCGCGTTCATTATCATGAGTCGGTCCAATCCCGCGCGCATAGAAGTGCATGCCTTCCGCTCCAACCCAACAAACGGGGGTATTGCACTCCGAGCACGCTTTCATGGCGGCATGCGTCACCGTGGTTCCCGGCCCCAACATAACCACACTCAATGATGCCACTGGCAACCGAAACACGGTGTGGTCAGCGCCAATCCATTTTACACTTGAGTCGTCCACCTCCAACCGCCCATGTTCCAGGTAGATGGGTGTCCACCGTTCACGAACCGGCGTCAGGGTTTCCAAAGGCGGACGCTCGAATATCGGCATACGATTCAGTCTCCTGTCGTTTCCGGCACCTGCCGGATCCTCCTCGACTTGAACGCACGTGTCTTGAAATTGACGGGCACATCCATCAACGTGTCGGTGCCGTCGGCAAACGATTCAGCCTCCTCAATTAACGCCGCACCGGTCACAGACCTATTCGCAACACGTTCCAACGCGGCGACGGCATCCTCTCGACATGGCACAACGCCGTTAATGACCACAGGCGCGGAGGGTATGCAGTTCTTGCGTCCGAACCACACTCCCCATCGCGGATTTTGGAGCCCGGCAGAAACCTCCGATAGAGTCGCGCCCTCCCCTGCCAGTATCACCCCGAACCGGGCATCCATAAGATACTGGCGGTGGGTAATGACAGCATCTTTCTTGATTTTATTTTCCGCACTTCGTGTATCCAGAACAGTATGAAAATCCTCCAACCGGCGAATCTTCAACAGTTCCTGACCGTCCGCCTTCTGGCGCCGCACCGTGAGTAAGGTCATTCCTACCGATTCCATACGCGCCAGTAATTTCCGTTCGGCATCTGAACCCTTATCCACCCCCACGGCGGCGCAAATCATCCCCAGAATCCCGCTCCGGGTTGGATGAAGTGCCGTAGTGCGCCGTTGGAACCGACTGGAAAACCCCCAACTCATCAGCGGCGCATCGAGCCACAGACTCAGGTAGGCGGGTTTAGACATGACGCAGGATCTCCTCGCAAAAGGTGTCCAAAGACTTCTCTGGAATGGCCACTTCGACCACCGTCTTGATTCCCCAGGTTTTCTTGAGATCAGCATGATGCTTCGTCAACCCCTCCTGGGATGCCTCAATCAGTCCGTTTTTCGAAGAAACCGGTTTTTCAAAGGCATTGATAAGTTGGATAGGTTGTCCCTGCTCCTTCACCACACCCAACACATATACCGGAGGCGTATTAGCATTCATGGAGTTCTTCCGGGCGCCTGGAACAGCAAGCAGGGTGGCGCGCAGGAAGGCATCCACGACCTTCTTTCGATCCGATGTTTCCAGACATTTCAGATGGTCGCCATCAAACAGGAGATCCAGATTCAATGCCGCGTACCGGTAATAACAGGCGGAGTTGAATTCCGCCGTGCCCATGTTGGCGGCTCCAGCGTCGTCGCCAACCTGTTTTTCGTCTTCCACGGCAGTCCAGAAATCCAAATCATTATCACACTTATGCGTGGACAACGCATGACTGAACATGCCGGCGCCTTCCAGTGTAATGTCAGGGGCATTTGCCACCATTCTCCCGAAAACCGCAATGTCTGCGGCATCCTTGGGAATGCCCTTGCCTAACGCTTTGACCGCGGCATCTCGCAACATCTTCGCCTCCGCGTCGGGTTTCTTTAACTTAGCCTCCTGAATGCCAGATGCAATCTTGTCTATTTCATCTGGCGAAAGGTAAAGGAGAGTACTGGTCTGTTCTTGTTCAACCTGATCTTCCGCCTCGGCGGCTTTTTTGCCTTTCTTTACCTTGGGCAACTCCTTAGCGAGGAACAGGTGCAGAACCTCCTCTGCCGTCTTCCGCGCCTCTTCATCTTTCCAACCCTGTTGCTTAACCAACGCATCGGTCAATTGAGTTGCGGCCTTTCGGGTTCGACTCCCACCAAAAGCATCCTTGTTCAACTCCCGCGCCACCTCCCGGATGGCTCGTTTCAGGCACTGACTGGATATGCGCGCCCTTGTTGCCCCGCCAAACACAGCGGTCTTGGGGGCTCCGACATCATCACGGTTCAAACACGAGACAGGGAACGATTGAAGCACATGCAATTCGATCAATTTCATTTTATACCTTTCATTCGAGTTGTTACATTCCGTCCATTCATTAATCCGACACAAAGTATTTCTATGATGGTGAGCCTCCTTCCGGCGCCAATCCCGGCAGTTTGGCATGGCGGCCCAATTTTTCACGCAGGGTCTCGCGCAGATGCGGTTTTTCGTGGGCATACAGCGAGACCAACTTCTTGCCCGCCTGTTGATACAGTTTCTTTTTCTCCATCATCCCGATCTGGTAATCCATATTGTCCTCCATGCCCCAGTACTCAATATACAGATCGAACTCGGGCAGGTAGAAATCCGGGCGGATGGCATATCCCTTCACAATACGGAACCGGTTGTCATATCGGAACACAATCCCCATTCCCGCCAGTTCCTCGGCGATCATCCTCTCGCCATCCGACTGCACCACGGTTCCGTTTGCGGCCTGAATGGTCTTGTTCAGTTCAACCTGGGTCTCCCAGTTACGGCGCTTGAGAAACACCTCATCGAAGCAGGTGTCGCAATAGGTGCGCTGGAAAGCCTTCTGCGACCTGGCATACTCGTCACCCGCCACCTGTCTTGAACATCTGCCGCACCGGCGCACGGTCCCCTGATCCGCGATACGCATAGCCTCTCGAATGGTCTTCCCCGCCGCCGCCACCGAACGTCTTACGTAATCTTTCTCCGCCGGGTTCTGGTAAAGATCGCGCAAGTCGGGTAATGCCGTTTCTGCGGCCGTGCCAAATGCCCCCAGTGCCTTCGCGGCATATTGCCGCACTTGGGGGTGTGCATCCCCGAGTAGTGGGCGAAGCAAGTCTACCGACGCTGCGGAGTCCACGATTCCCGCCAGTTTCCCGAGCGCCGACGCCGCCAATCGCCGCACCAATGGCGATTCTGATCGGGCGTATTGGGCCAATTCCGGGAACGCAGCGGGCGTGGCGCTTTCGCCCAGTGCCGTGGCATGCGAGGCAAGTTTTCTTTCGTTGTCGGTGTTCATGTTCAGTTTATGCACTGCGGAACTTGTTTCGCGTCCGTGCGGGGGACGCTTTACGTCGTTCCTCCGGTGGTTGCAACAGGGACAAGCGCCATTAAACCAAACCCAAACCCCTTGGCGGAACCAATGCCCTTGGCAAATGTTTCCCTGAACAGAACGGCATCGGCCACTTGGAGAATACCCTCAAATTCAACCGCATGATGGACTCCCGACTGTTTTCGCTTCTCGACCCGAAACCACTCGCGTCCCGCCGGCAGAATCCGCAAGGCGGTCTCATCAACGACAAATCCGGCTTGAGCCGCCTTGCGCTTAAGCCACTGCGTTTGCTCCTCAATGGTGCGTAAAGGCAACCGTTTCCGACTGGCATTTTCGCGTTTTGTCGGATTCGCCCTCAATTGGAAGCGATAACGACCATGGTCTAAGAACGACGCTGTAATTTCCCTGGTCTGCCAGGAATCAGTCGTGTCCGGCCACCCCGCCGGACGTACCGGCGGCTGGGGAGACACAATCAACAGGCGAAACCGACCCTCGCGATCCTGTCGATCCAACCGGGTGAGAAAATCGCGGGGTTGTCCGTCTCGCCCTGGAAAGGCCTGCCATGCCAATTGATGCCAGTCATAAACGTCGCACAGACGTCGGCGAGCCGCCGTTTCGAAATCCAGAAAGGCTTGGGTGAGGTAACTCATGATGCGACAACCTCCTGTTGCTCCCCTTCGACTGGTGCGCCCCAGAATGCCTTCGCCCAGTCAATCTTCACCTTATCACTCCAAACCAACAAATCGGACAAAAGTCGCGGATAGTTGACTTCAAGCCCTTTTGCCTGCGCGGCCAGAACGACAGGCACAACACGTTCGACGATTTCAACCTTGTCGCAGGTGAGAAGGCGTTTGAAACGCCCTTCGAATGAATTGTTGTCTTGCTTGAGTTTGGCCAAAGTGGCGCCAAGATTATCGTTGGAATGAGGTGAACACGGTTCAGCCGCCCATAATCCGGCGACCTTCTCGAAAACCGGATTGCCTATGGCACTGGAGAAGCCCCCGAGTAACGGCCAGGCATTGGCCCGCCGATTCTCGCTCAGTGCTCCACGCAAATTAGCGAGCGCCCCCCGGTCTGCGGCATAGCGCTTCAAGTAGTTGAAAAACGGCACGACTTGCGGATGTAACCATTGATCTTTCATGTTTCCTCCTCGTTGACAGACTCTTCTAAAGTTTTCTCAAGTGGCGTCGCAATCAAGACACGGAGTCCCAGGGAATAAGCCCTCAGTTGCCGGGGTGTCTCATGCGGACAGGCAAGTTCATAGGCCTCGCGAGCGGCCTGAGCAATGGTCTTGCCCCACTCTGTGCCTGCCCAGTTATCCTTTGTCGGCCCCACTGGACGTAACGGTTCAGGGTTCTCCACAAGTGCAAGAAGAGAGGAAACTTGTTGTTT
>CAYHEL010000164.1:0-2709 GCA_964355415.1 uncultured Verrucomicrobiota bacterium
CCGCGGAAAAGTGCTTGTCGCAATCGCCGGCAGCACGGCGACATAGGGAAAGACAGCCACAGGGGCGTTGATCAGGCGTTTGCCTCCGGCACTACGGCTGCTTGCGCAGGCTCGTGCCTTCGTACTCGCTCCGCGACATAGGGTCTTTCGGGGTCACCCATCCAAGAGTAGGAGTCAATAGGCAATATTTCGCCGCGCCACAGGGAACAAGGTGGCAGGGGTATTAGTATAGAAATATATTTATATAAGTATAGAATGTGCTAGTCTTTCCATAGTTGTGGCGGAGACCCCGGGAGGTGACTATGCGCAAGGCCAGGATTGTTGAGGTAACGGCGGTTTACTATCACGCGATATCACGAGTGGTGGGGCGGGAACGCCTTTTTGATACGGCAGAGGAACGGGAACGGTTCACGAAGACCATGAGGCAGGTGGAAGGATTCTGCGGCGTGCAGATTTTGGCGTTTGTGGTGCTGGGCAATCATGTTTTATGTTGAGCTCAACATAAAACATGTTATGTGAAGTTCCGAATTATGTGAAGTTGAGCCTGCCTTGGCCGCACTTTCCTCTTGTTTTCCTTGTGTTGGTAAAGGGACGTGTCTTTCATGCCCGCATCCTACCCGATCCCTCATCCTTTTTGCCCGAAAAATCCCCACACAAACCCAGAAGCGCCAAAGAAATCCGCCTCACGGCGGCGCGGCGAAATATTGCCTATTGACTCCTACTCTTTGATGGGTGACCCCGCGTGGCTCAGAATTTCATCTCAATTGCAGGGGACTAAACTGTTACCCGCGTGGCTCACTTCGCCATCATTTCACCGACCAGATTTTGAATGAGGTGGCCGGACAGGTTTATCGGCATAAATTGGCGTATTCGTTACAGTCCATCCGCTAATAACGCGTCCCCGGGTGGCCCAATCATATACATTGCTCGAGATCAGCCCCCCTTTCGTGTCCCATCCCATTACGAGGCGCTTTTGTTCGCCAAGATTTTTAGAATAACCCGTCATTCCATTAGCCTCAACAATCAACATCTCGTGCTTATCCGCCCAAAAGAAGTTACGCAACGAGCCAGCTCCCGAATAGAACTCCATCTGAAAACTTCGATTATTGTCTATTTGCGTCAATTCCGGATCCTTGTAAACAATTGCCTCAATAGCACCGACTACGGCATTCGTACCTTCTGGGGATATTTTCCAATCGGGAATTATTCTCCACAATGTAGACTGTGCTTTATCAACTGATTCAAGCCACACAGTTCGATTAAATTCCTTAACATCAATATAATTTTTAGATTTCAACCCCCTATCCACCGATGTCACTGCATTATTTACAGCATCTATTATCGGCAGAAGCACGTCAGCCTGACCAACATTAATGGTTGGCTTATAACCGATGTTATTAGGGGAAAATTGCCACACCAACTCTTTCTGAGAAACAACACGAGTTAAGGCATTGGTCTCCGCAATGGATGGCGATACAGTCACCGGCGCAACACTCGTAGAGATCCGGCTCATGCTAGAGATCACAAGGCTCTCACGAGCTGGTTGATCACAAACTTTCGTGATGCTCTCCCGACGATTCGGTTTGCTTGCAAACTGAAAAATCATCGCTCCACACAAACCCACTGCGAAAACCGCCAATATTATCTTCAGAATTGTTTTCATTAATATATCGCCGTTGCTCAAGGGGGATTAGCATTCAACCAAGCCGCAAAGTCCCAAGGAGTACTTATGCCAGAGGCATCCATTGTATAAATATCAACAAACTCCCCAAGGCCAATTGCGAAATCAGTGCAATTGTAGGTCGGTATATGATAGTCCGGAATGTATGTATGGAGGTCATCCACTTGAGCCAGCGCACCCTTCAGATCATTAATTGCAATCTCGATATGGTATTCTTGATCCGCTGTAGGCTGATGCGAGCCATAAGCGTTAAGTCCATGGCGAATATCTCCAGGAACAATATTTCCCAACATAGCGCTACCCACTTGTGTGTTTGTTGGATAGAACCCCATCTTTGTAAAATAATTCCAATAATCAGAATTGATCAATTCCTCTTTCGAAACATAATCCATATTGTATTCGCCCCATGAATGACCAACCCCGAGGGTATTCTCGTAGATGCTCCCATCAGCGAAAAGGCCGACCGATGCGTAATAGGCATAGATTGTTGTCTTGAGACCAGAGTCCGAGGCCCCTCCCCCGCACCAGAAAGTAAACACCGTTTTGGATACCCCCGCCCGATCAACGTATCTCGTCAAAAGTCCCGCACCAGTACCACCAGCCAATCCATACCCAGGAGGCAGTTCGCTCTCGGCTAGACTAGGCGAGATCTTAGCCCGCACCGTGACCGGTTCAGGCATATATTCCAAAGAACATGGCACAACGAAAACCCGCGTCTTGGGATTGCCGTCCCCGTCATCAATCTCCTGGAGATTCGCCATGGGATCCGGCTCAATAGACTCCACTTTAATGACGGTCACTTTCAACACCGCATGCCCTCCCGCGTTGCCGGAAGGATCCGCCTTGGTATGAGACTCACCTTTGATTCGACTGATGATTCCCGCGCCATTCGTCGCCTCATAGACCCCAAGCGCATTAGTCAAGACTCCCACTTCCGTCCCCGCCGCATTCAACAGGTGCAACGCGTTGGTTCCACGGATGTCCCTGAGTTCAAGCACTTCAACCCTGCACACGGCGGCATTGGTGCA
>CAYHEL010000164.1:2809-5996 GCA_964355415.1 uncultured Verrucomicrobiota bacterium
TTCTCTTGTTTCAGTTCAGATATGTCCAGGAACCGTTCCTTCGTCGTATCGGTATGCGGTTTTGCCATATATTCCAATCGTATCGACACGTCGGTCTCCCCGTCGCAGAAGGCTTCTTTCCACATTTGCCATCTCGTGTTTAACCAGCAACGCATGTTCCTGGTGATATGTCCCGAGGAGTTCCGGCGCCATGTGACCGGTCTTTTGCGGATCGTATTTCGCCTCTTCGGCATGTCTTCGCTCGGTTCGCAAATCCGATATTCTCCGAGCAACATCCGGCCAGGTTTTCTCCGTAACATTGGAAAACCCAAGCAATGAGATTCTACGTGAGGCATTGATCTTCCACACAGCGAGACCAAGAACACAAATCCCGAGCAGTACGGCGCCCCATTTCAATGATTTTTTCATCACTCTCCTTTATTCACTCGACTTACCTCCCTTCGGCGTCTGTTTTGATCTCATTTCGTGACCTTCATTGAGGTTCAGACGGTACCGCCGCCTGAACTCCAAGTCGATCCAAGAAGGCACGCTCGTTTCGTATGCCAGAGTATGCGCGCAGGACAAGTAATACAACAGAAAATCCTGTTTTAGATCGGACGTAATGCAGGTCGTAGCCGCAATTGACACGATTAAGATTCAACGTGCTTTCGAAATGACAATCTGACACTATTTCCACCCGTTATGCGTAACGAGAAAAAGCGTCAAATTTTGGAGGATTGGTTGTGGACATGGGTTCTTTTGGCCGTGACGCTCATTGCCGGGGGCGTGTTTATCGGGTGGTCTGTTCGGGACACCGATCACCGGATGCGTTCCACGTATCTCCACCAGACCACGCTGATCGCCCGGGCGATCAGGTTGGATGATGTCAAAAAGCTGACCGGCACTGAAAAAGACCTCGCCTCGCCCGTTTATCTGGGACTCAAGGAGCAACTCGCCGTCTTGCGAACCACGGTGCCGAAGTGTCGTTTTCTTTATCTTCTCGGCCGTCGTGCCGACGGGGTGTATTTCTTTTTCGTGGACTCCGAACCGGTTGGGTCGAAGGATGAATCGCCTGCCGGGCAGGAGTATCCGGAAGCGCAACACTTTCAGCCGCCCTGTAATTCTGAGACGGAGTTGACAACCGGGCCGATGAGTGATCGATGGGGCGTCTGGATGTCATCGTTAGTGGTGCTTCACGACCCTCAGTCCGGCAATCCCGTCGCCGTTCTGGGCATGGATGTGGATGCCCGTGAGTGGCGGCATGCAACGATCCGGGGTGGCGTAAAGCCCCTGGTATTCACGTCCCTGCTGTTGTTGGTGATTCTGGCGGGACATGCTCTCTCCGCTCGCGCCTTCCGGTGGATTCCTGACTCGCTATGTCGGCGCGGGGCGGTGATTCAAGTCGCCGCCATGGGCCTGGTTCTGACTCTGGCCGCCACCTGGATTGCCCGGCAACAGTCCCGGCGGAGTTACGATGAGGCGTTTACGCAACTGGCGGATGCGCAATTCGCAAACCTGACGGAAGCATTCCATTCGCTGAGGGATGTTGAGTTGGAAGGGTTGGCCAGGTACTGCATGGGGAGTATCGTGGTCACGCCGGCGGAATTCCATTTGTACGCGGACTATCTTGTGAAAAATCCCGCCGTCCAGGCGTGGGAATGGATACCGGCTGTCCGTTCATCGGAAATCGAGGGCCTGGAGGCGGCGATGCGGGCGGGAGGCGACACCGGGTTTATGGTGTGGCAGAAAGATGAGAAGGGCAACCGGGTACGCGCCTCCGGCCGTGAGGTGTATTACCCGATCATCTATGCCGAACCGCGCGCTGGAAACGAACTGGCCATGGGTTATGATCCCGGATCCGCTACGACACTCAGGCCCATTCTGGAGAGTGCGGCCCAAAGCGGGTTGCCGCGAATCACGCCCCCCGTCAAATTGGTTCAGGAGGTAGGCGACCAAAAGGGGGTTGTGGTGTATCGCCCGGTGTTCTCGGCAGGTGAACCCAGGCTGTTGCGCGGTTATGTGGCCGCAGTCTTGCGGTTGGGAACGTTTCTGGAAAACACCATCGGGGTGGGGCAGAGTCGCGATCATCCCAGCCTGTCGGCGGTAATGACCCAATGCGAGAGCGGAAGGGCGCCGCAGGAGATGGCTTCCACCGTTCCGAAAGACCGCCGGGGCGGCTATTCCGTCATGAGGTATCTGACGGCGTTTGGCAGACTCTACGCCTTGCAGATCTTTCCCGAGAAGGCGTTTAATGTGCGGAACGCGAGGCTCTCGGAATGGCTCATGCTTTTTGCCGGGTTGGTGTTGACGGGGGTGCTGACGGTGCTGGTTTGGGTGGTCGAATCCCGGCGCCAGTATCTGGAGGCCAATGTTAGGGAACGCACGTCCCTGTTGAGGGACAGTGAGGAAAATTTCAGGCGTTTGTTCCAGCATAATCCCCTGCCGATGGCCCTGTCGTCCCTGTCGGAAGGAAGGTTTCTGGATGTGAACGAGGCCTTCCTGGCAACGCTTGGGTATACGAGGGATGAAGTGGTGGGAAAGAACGCGGGTGAACTGGGGTTGTTCCGGGAATCCGAGCGGCGGGATCGCTTGGTCGCACAACTGAAGCAGCAGGGGAGTCTGGATAACGTGGAATTGAAGTTTGGGCGGAAGGACGGCTCCACCCTGACCGGTCTGATCTCAGGGGAATTGGTTCGACATCAGAACACAGAATGCATACTGACAGTTCTGGTAGACATCACGGAACGAAAAAAAGACGAGGCGGAGCGCCTGCGCCTGGCCACAGCGATCAAACAGGCGGCGGAGGCCATTGTCATTACCGACCCCAAAGGGGTGATCCAATATACCAATCCGGCGTTTGAGGCCATTACCGGGTATGCCGACGGCGAGGTCGTCGGAAAAACCCCGAGATTGCTGAAGAGCGGCAGGCACGACGAGGCTTTTTATAGTAATTTGTGGGATATTATCACCTCCGGCAGGACGTGGAATGGGCGCATCGTCAACAAGAAGAAGGATGGGGCGTTCTACACCGAGGAGGGATCGATTGCGCCCGTTCGGGATGAATCGGGCGCGATTGTCAATTACGTGGCAGTGAAGCGCGACATTACCAATGAGTTGAAACTGGAGCGGCAATTCGTGCAGGCCCAGAAAATGGATGTCGTGGGTCGGCTGGCGGGCGGAGTGGCGCATGATTTCAACAACATGCTCG
>CAYHEL010000165.1:0-5989 GCA_964355415.1 uncultured Verrucomicrobiota bacterium
ATCCGGAACAAGGATTACCTCTGCTGTTTTATCCGGGATGTCAGCCGACGACGGCAGGCTGAGGAAATGTTGAGAACCGTTCACACGGCCATTCAAAACTCCGCCACCGGCATTGCCATCGCCGACCTGAAAGGCCGGATTGACTATATCAATCAGGCTGGCGCACGCCTCTGGGGCCACTCCGCAAGCGTGGCGTCCCTCATCGGCACGCATCTCGGGACTCTGATTCCTGACCCGGAAACGGTGTCCGCCATGATCGGCGCTGTGAAACGGGGCGAGCGCTGGAACAGCGAGATGACCCTGCAGACTGAAAACAAATCAGCACTCCAAGTGCAGATGGCGGTCGCGCCCAACCGGGATTCCGAGGATAATCTTATCGGCATGGTGATCTCCATCCTCGACATCAGCGACCGGATACGCGCCAATCACGCCGAACAGCAAGCCGACCGGCAACGGGTCATGGTCGAAAGTCTCGGCGCGGCCTGTCATCACCTGGGACAACCCGCCACGGTGATCCTCGCCAGTCTTGAACTCATGGTTCGTGTACGGCAGACTGACAAGGGTATGGCTGATGAACTACTCTCGTCGAGCATTGATGCCGCGGAATCGCTCCGGAAGATGCTTCACAATCTTAACGACATCACCGAATACAGGACCACGTCCTACATTGAAGGCCACGAGAAGGCCGGTCTTGTTGAATCGCGCATCCTGGATGTCTCCCCGTCCTGAACGCCTACGAACACGCCGTTCTCAACGCCTCGAGGGTTTGATCCGCCGTCCGATCCCATGAATAGGTGGCGGCCCTCTCCCGGGCCGCCCTCACCCAATCCTCCCGCGCCGTCATGTCAATTCCCAGCGCCCACTTGAGTTGCCTGGCCAAATCCGGGGCCGTCCCGTCAAAATACCGCAGTGTCTCCCCGCCAATTTCCCGCATCGGCCCGACATCCATGGTCACCACCGGCACGCCCGCCGTCATGGCCTCCAGAATCGGCAAGCCGAACCCCTCGTAGAGTGAGGGAAAGGCAAACACGGAGGCACCCTGGTAGAGCGCAATCAAATCACGCCGGTCAAGTCCCTTGAGACGAATGACACGCCCCCCCCGTCCACACGTTGAAAGGGCCTTAACAACCAGAGGTTCACCCCTCTGTTCCGTTCCGACTAGCACCAGATTGCATCCCGTTTCACTCCCCATTATTCCAAACGCTTCCACCAGGGTGTGGACATTCTTGTGGGGATAGGTATGGGCCACGCAAAGAACATAAGGCGCTCTGGGAATCAGGGCGTTCCTCCTCCCCTCGCCTTCTTCCCGCGCCATCCCCTCTCCAAATTCCTTCCCTGCGGCAAGATGGATGGGAATGATTTTATCCCGTCCGACGTTCACGTATTTCACAATCTGACTTCGACTGAATTCCGAGAGCGTAATCACACGCCGCGCCGTTCGCACCGCAAGCGGAACCAGAACACGCGTGGCCAGCAGGGCCAGTGGCGATAAATCCTGCGGGAATTCACGATATTGCATGTCCAACACGGAGACCACCTGGGGACAGGGCGCCCATACCGGCGCCGTATAACCCGGAGACCAGAGCACATCCACACCCGCCTTCCGAACGGCGAAGGGAAGGAGGCATTGTTCCCGGATGATTCTGCCTGCGCGATGCCGCGCCCTTACCCCTAAGGGCCAAAGCTGCACGTTTCCTGCCGTGGCAAAGGCGTCCCGAAACGACTCATGATTCTCAACATTGGTGAAGAGAATCCATTTAACATCAGGGTGTCGTCCCACGGCATGGCGAAGAACATCCCTCAAATAGGTTTCAGAGCCCCCCACTTCGCCGGGAATCAGAAATAAGGTGTTCACCCCGATCTTCACCATGGGCCCATCCCTCTCACGCAGACCATTCAGGTACAGGGTTGGCGAAGACCTGAGGTCGTTTCCCGCCGGACAATAGGGCGATTTCCTTCTCCACGTCGGCAACACCCCGCCGCGTCACATGAATCTCCATGCTTAAATCCACGACATGCCGCTGCCCCGGGGCCAGTCGGATCACCCGGCCCTTCTGCCGTTCAAAACACTTCGGATTCGGGTAATTGGTGCCGGGTTCAAGGCCGGTGACATAGCCATCTCCCGCCCCGACCGTATTCTTCCACTGGGCAAAGCACGGAAGTTGTCTGACATTGAACCGGAGCGCGACGCCCTTGCTCCCGATCTCGTCTCGCAGCAGGGCCACCGTGTTGCCCTTCCGGTCGGCGTGGAGTTGGTGCCAGTAGACCTGCTCCACATAGCCGGGAGTCGGAGCGAGATACGTGTCGTATTCACCGACGCCTTCCGCGGCCCGGGCATCGCGCGGCGCCACCTGGCGGCTCGGGGCGACCAACCGGCTGCCCTTCCCCAGAAAGGGTTCTCCAAAATTGCAGTGGTATAGCAATTCCATTTCCCGCTCCACCGTGTTCATGTTTATCATCTCGTCATGGAAGGTGACTGAATGGCTCCCCACCACGGTCGAAATACGGGTTTCCATTCTCAGGCGCGGAAAGAACGGCATCCCCTCATCCACGACCCCGGACACAACCAATTCAGTGGTTTTGCCCGACTCTAGAACCGAAACCGAAACGTAATGAGCCGGGATATTGGCAATCCTGCCATGCAACGGGAGCATGATCTCGGACCGATTTCCATTGTTGTCGGGCACACGATCTTTGCCCGGGGCGCCATTGGAATTCAATCCGCAGCGCACGATACATTCGTCAAACCCCTGAAGCCATCCCACCCCCCCGTTATCCAAGGCGTTCACAAACATCGGGTTCACGGGGCCGGTCACCGGCGAGTTCCAGCCTATCTCGCATCCGTCATAGCGCCCCTTCCACAACCCCATCCCGCGGGTGGGAACAACGGTGAAGGAAAGCTTCCCGTTATTGATTTCTATGATATCCACACCCTCGGCGAATCCGCCATGCCGTGTCCGTTTCACAATAGACCAGTTAGAGGATCCACGAAAGCCTGCGCTTTCAGCCGTAATCGTTACCGAATCCTCCCAGACTCCGGCCCGGACATCAGTCAAAACCCAACTTGATTTTGTATTCATTGAATTTCTTTTCGATCACGGAATCACCACCCCGCTAACGCTTGATGAGTATCCGGACAGTCGAAATACCATGTGCCGGTATCCTGACGGAGACGGCTTGCCCCCGCGCCTTGGCCGAACCGTTCCGCACATCCCGTTCCATCAGATCCACTTCCACAGCGCCGACCACGTTGCCGGCCAAACGGGGATCCAGACGAATGTTCGCCGTCGTCGTCCGACCGGCTGTCTCGCATAACCGGACAATCAGGTCACCACCCTCATCCGCCTGTTTCAGGCCTGACAAAACAATGTTGTCAGGTCCGATTGCGGCCAACTGCGCCCGAACCGGCAAATGCCCCTGATGCACATCGGTTCCGACCACACGCAGGGGGTGATTCAAATCGTTCCCGACGGCTATGGCTTGCGCGACAGAATGATCGATGCCCGTCGGTTGCAGTGTCAGATAAATCTCGTGTTGCCCGATCTCAGGAAGCGGATCGGGATCGAACGAGCTCCGGATCAGGGTCAACCGCAGGACATGTCCGTCCAGCGAATGACCGTGCTTGGAATCATTGGCCAACAGAAGTCCGGCACCGCTCTTTCCCGCCTTCCCCGTGACGTGTACCCATTGCAGGGCGGGAACCTCCTCGCCACAGTTCATTGTCCGATCAATGGATCCAAAGGGAATTTCGTAACGTCCACGGGCATCGTTCAAGGCCAGAGGCAGCGCCAGCCGCAGGGTCGGCACGCCAACCTTCGCGGAGCCCCGCTGAAACCAGGTTCCCTGAATCCCGATATACACCCTTGGATCGCCCGCCTTCACCGTATACGTCACGGTCATCTCCGACTCGGCCACGCTATAACAGGCTTCAAGCGCCGCCTGGTATGGGCCCACTCCCTTCCGCTTCAGCGAAACCAGAACCGGCGCCGGTTGAATCAGGCCATCGGCCATCGACCAGGCGGTCATGACTTTCGACCGTTCAATCAGGTATTCAAGCACCGGCGGCGCCGCCGGTTGATCAATAAGCGCATGTTTTCGGCGAAGATCCAGCAATCGGCGGATTCCGCCAGTTGCGGGATCCAACTCCAGACGAATCAGGCCATTGTCCAATCCCTCGTGTCGTTGTTCATCGCCCGCATAGACACAATGATGCTCCGGTTTGAGTTGATGCACAACCTGGGTCGGCGCCGCCAGCTCCTGACCGTCTGCCTCGGTTACCGTATAGACCGAATACCCAAGTCCGGGCACGCTCACCGGGAAAGCAATCATCAGGTAATCATGCCCCCAGTAGTGACCACTGGAAAGGGTTTGAGCCGCCCGGGTTATGCCGTCCGATCCGCTTACCACAAACGAACGACTCTTGAGTTCCTGTCCGGCTTGACTGCGCGTATTGTCCCAAATCGTCGCGGTGACCACTTCCTCGCGGGCATGTGCCGTCGGATTGAAGATCATCATAGGACGCGATCCGCTCCCGGTCGTCTGTTCCGCCCCACTCAGTCCGCCGACACCCGTACCGAACCCCACGCCTGCGCCCAGCGCGTTGGGGGAAAATCCGGGCGCCCGCTCGCTGAAACCCGGTTTACCCGAACTCCGGGTGTCCACTCGCCCCGCCAATGCCCTTAGGGATTGCGTTTCGATCATCCCCGTTGCGGCCATGGTCTTCTGAAACAGTCCTAAAGTGTAGGTTCGCGTGTCATGCACGCCGGAACCGGGCAGGATATCATGAAAATGCGAGAAGAGGACATCCCGCCACCCCTCTTTCAACGCCACGCCGGGATAGGGTTTCTCGGCCACGCACCCTGCCACAATCGCGGCGATTTCCGCGTCGGCCAGCCTGGTTTCACCGAACCGGTTGGCTTTCTTGATCTGGCTTTGCGTGGTGTAACAGCCTGTGAACTCCGTGTTCAATTCACCCCGGATGACTTTCAGGCGGGTCGCGTCTTTCTCCAACCCGGTGTAAAAGGCGCGTAATGTGGAACATTTGACGTTGGGATAGAGGGGCCAGGAATCCATCTCCAGGATTTTCGCCACGTCATAACGGGTCGGACCACCCCCATGATCTCCAATCCCGTACACAATGAGATCCGAATATCCGCCGACCTCGCGGACAAACTTCAGGAGATGATCCGCAATCCAGGGATCGGGCCTGTTGTTGTACCCGAGATCCATATCGTTGCGAACCAGAACCCGCGAGCCGTCCGGCCCCTGCCACCAGAACGCCATGGGCTTGACGGGAGTCTGCAAACCCGGCCTGTGCAGGTAATAGTACTTGACCGCACCACGGACAAGATATGTCGGAATACTGGCGGCATGTCCAAAGGTGTCCGGCGAGAAATCAATCGCGACATCCTCCGGGGTCAGCCCGAACAAGGTCTTCATGTACTGCCGGGTGTACAGAATGTGCCGACAGAGCGCTTCGCCGCCGGCCATGTTCTTGTCGCCTTCCACCCAGTGGCTCGCACTGACCTCCCAACGGCCTTCCTTCACGCGCCGGGCGATTCGCGCCAGCATCTCCGGCGCAAGTTCCTCCAGGATCCGATACACGCTGGCCTGGCTCTGGGAAAAGGTAAACTCCGGGAATTCTTCCATCAACCGGAGCACCGTCGAAAATGTGTCGTGCGTCACCGCGACCGTCTCCGGCCACGACCACTGCCAATTCATGTCAATGTGGGCATGGCCCACGCAGTGGATCGTATAAGTTTTGGCAACCTTTCCGATGGGGGCCAGCGTCGTTTCAGCCTCTTCCACCGCCCTCGCAATCACCGACTGAGTCCCCGTCGCCATGGCCGACGCCATGGCCGACTCAACCTCCTTGATCAGTCGATCCCAGGTCGCGGCCTTCCCCGGATGCAGTGTCTTCAACCCCCTTGCAAACTGGATCTGATTCGCCAGCCGGTTGCTCAGCATGAGGATCTCATGGGACACTTTC
>CAYHEL010000166.1:0-5946 GCA_964355415.1 uncultured Verrucomicrobiota bacterium
CGGCTGATGTCGCCGCCATAACATTTGGCCGTCACATCCTTGCGCATGGCCTTGATGGTTTCCCGGGCCACAATATTCTTGCCTATGGACGCCTGGATCGGAACGGTAAACTGATGGGCCGGAATCACGTCCTTGAGGGCCGCACACATCTGCCGCCCCCGGAACACGGCCTTGTCGCGGTGGATGATGCAGGAAAAGGCATCCACGCTCTCGCCGTTTAACAGAATGTCCATCTTGACCAGGTCGCTGGGCGCATAGCCGGTGTGCTCGTAGTCCATGGACGCGTAACCGCGACTGACGCTCTTGAGACAGTCATGGAAGTCGATCAAAATCTCATTCAACGGCATTCCGGCCGTCAGCATGACGCGCTTGGTGTCCAGCGTCTCGGTCTTTTCCACGGCTCCGCGGCGATCCATCACGATCCTGAGCACATCGCCGATATTCTCGTTATGACAGATGACGAAGGCCTTGATCATGGGTTCTTCCATATGATCCACACGCGTGGGATCGGGCAGGTGGGCCGGATTGTCGACCTCCACCATGGATCCATCACGAAGGAAAACTCGATAAATCACCGACGGATAGGTGCTGATGACGTCCAGGTCGAATTCTCGATGCAAGCGCTCCTGCACCACTTCCAGGTGAAGCAACCCGAGGAATCCGCACCGAAACCCGAAACCCAACGCCACCGAGGATTCGTTCGAGTAGGTGAAGGCGCTATCATTCAGGCGCAACTTCTCCATGCTTTGCTTCAGCTTCTCGTAGTCCGCCGTATTCACCGGATAGAGTCCGCTGAAAACCATCGGGTGAATTTCCTTCATACCCGGCAACGGCTTCTGAACCGGACGGTTGAGCATGGTCAGCGTATCCCCGATCTTGATATCCGCCGCGCTCTTGATGGTTCCGATCATGTACCCCACCTGCCCGGCCTGGAGTTTGGAGACCGGCTCCATTTTCGGACGAAACCGACCGACCTCCTTGATTTCGGTTTCCAGCCCGCTGGCCAGCAGTTTGATCTTGTCACCGGCCTTCAACTCGCCATCCACGAGACGGATGTAGGTGACCACGCCGCGGAAGGCATCATAGACGGAATCAAAAACCAGCGCCCGCACATACCCGTCGTCGGAGGTTCTGGGCGGCGGCAGGCGCACAATCGCCTCCTCGAGCATATCGGTCACCCCGAGTCCGCTTTTTGCGCTGATTCGCGCGGCATCATGGGCGGGAATGGAGAGGATTTCCTCGATCTGTTTTTCGACCACATCCGGTTCAGCGCCGGGCAGGTCAACCTTGTTGATCACGGGCATGATCTCGAGATTGTTTTCAATGGCGAGGTACGTGTTGGCAACGGTCTGTGCCTCAACCCCCTGGGCCGCATCGACCACCAGGATGGCGCCCTCGCAGGCCATCATGCTGCGGGAGACCTCGTAGGTAAAGTCCACGTGCCCGGGGGTGTCGATGAGGTTCAACTCATAGACCAGTCCGTCCTTGGCCTTGTAACTCATGGTGACGGGATGACTCTTGATGGTGATACCGCGCTCTTGCTCCAGATCCATGCTGTCAAGAACCTGATCGCGCATCACGCGATCCTCAATGGTTCCGGTCAATTGCAGCAGGCGATCAGCCAGCGTGGACTTACCGTGGTCAATGTGCGCGATAATGCAAAAGTTCCTGATCAGGGGGATGATTCTGAGATTGGGTTGGTCTTGGAGATGCATCGGTTTCTTCTTAATCCTTCATCGAGTCATAGAGTTGTGCGGCCGTGGCGCGCATGGCAGCGACACTTTCAGGCATATTTGCGGCCCGGTAAAGCGAGGTTCCCGCCACGAAAACATTGGCGCCCGCCGCAGCGGCCAGCCGGATCGTCCGCATATCAATCCCGCCATCCACGTTGACATCAACCATCAGTCCCTCATTCTTGATATGGGTGCGGAGTTTCCTGATTTTCGGCAGCACACTGTCCATGAACGTCTGTCCGCCGTAACCGGGATAAACGGTCATGCACAGCGCTTCATCTACATCCGGTAGCACCTCGTAAACGGCCTCGGCCGGTGTATCGGGATTGAGGGTGATGCCCGGCCTCGCGCCCATCTGGCGAATCTGCCTGAGCATGCCGGAAATATCGCCTTCAATTTCGATATGAATCAGCAGAATATCCGCGCCCGCCTTGATGAACCGTTCAAGATAGGCCGCCGGTTTGGACATCATCAGGTGAACACTGAGCGGAATCTCCGTCGTGCGGTTGGCCATGGCCACCACATCCGGCCCCATGCTCAGATTGGGAACAAAGTGAGCATCCATGATATCCAGATGCACACCATCGGCGCCGGCATGATCCGCCTGCCTGACCCCGTCCGCCAAATACCCGAAATCCGCCGCCAGAAGCGATGGCAAAATAATCATCTCCCCATTGGCTGTGTGTTGTGCGTAGTCCATAAGTCGTTCCCATTCATAACAGTCTGAATTGGGCGCGGATTATGTCAGGAAGACGCACGGGATGCCACTATTTTCACAGGGCGACGTCAGCATCACCATTAGGCCTGCCAGATTTCGACGACAGGCGCATCCTTCAGGGCCAAACCGGCGACCACCTGGTCTGGATGACGAATAAGTTTCGTGACAATCTCCCGTTTCTCAGGGCCCACTGCCAGGATGATGACCCTCTCGATATGCCGCATCAGGTCCGGCGTGATCGACACGCGGTCAGGCTTTTGCGCCTTGGGAACGGCCACGGCAAAGCGTCCGCATGAGGCAACTATATCTCCCGGCGTGAACAGCGAGGCCGTATGGCCGTCAGTCCCCAACCCCAGAAGTCCCAGTTTGATCATTCCACCTGATGCCAGAAAGCCCCGAATGTCCCGATCATAACGATCCGCAGACTCGCGCCAGCCGATTTCAGTTCGAACCCTCAGGACTCGCGCATCCGGGATGCCCAGCGATCTTATCAGCGGGGCCGTGCTCCCATAGTTGCTGTCAGGCGACTCCGCCAACACCTGGCGCTCGTCGGAATAGAGAATCGTCAGGTCGGCGGAAGCCTCACATCCGCGATAGCACAGGTCGTCGTATATCCCCAACGGAGTTCTGCCGCCCGACAACATCACGGCCACAGGGCCCTGACCCGTCAGCTGGAAATAGCCGACCAGACACTCCACCGCCGCCCGGTTTAGAGTGTCTTGCGACTCAAATTGTCTAAGGTCTATCTTCATTGCCCGGTCAAACCATGACGTCGGACAAGCTCCCGTGCGCCTTCCGGGCCGGCGCTGCCAAAGGGATAGGGACCCGGCACAACTCGCTGACTTTCCGACTGTTTCAATACCGGGGTAAAGATATCCCAGGCCGCCGCCAGTTCGTCAGCCCGGATAAACAGGTTCCGATCCCCATGAAGAACATCCAGAAGCAGGCACTCGTAGGCATCGGGAATGACGGTGTTAAACGCCGACTGATATCGCAAATTCAGATCTGTGCGAACCAGTTCAAACCCCAAACCCGGCGCCTTATTCATAATCTTCAGAGTTATGGCTTCGTCGGGTTGAATTCGGATAATCAACTCATTGGCTTCAAGAGACGCTTTGTTCTTCCCGAACCTCTGTGGAGGCACCTCGCGAAAACGGATGCGAACCTCGTTCAGCCGCTGATCCATCCCCTTCCCGGCCTCAAGAAAGAAGGGCACCCCGGCCCAGCGATGATTGTCCACCTTCAGAACCGTCGCCGCGTAGGTCGGGGTCAGCGAATCAGGAGGCACGGTGGGTTCATTAATATAGGCCGGTTGTGAGCCTGTAAGCGAGGCGCCGTACTGTCCAATAACCAGGTCTTCAAGGGTCACCGGGGATACGGTTTTCAATAGTTTAACCTTGGCATCACGAACACTCCCCGCCATCCAATCGGTCGGCTGCTCCATGGCCAACAGGGCGAGAATCTGAAGCAAATGGTTCTGCATCACATCGCGAATGATGCCAAACCCGTCGAAATATCCGCCGCGTTGCCCCACTCCCATCGTCTCGGACAGGGTAATCCTCACGCTTTCAATGTAATCACGGTTCCAAAGGGGTTCAAATATCAGGTTCGCGAATCGCAGAACCATCAAATCCTGAACGATTTCCTTTCCCAGATAATGATCGATCCGGTACGTCATGTCCTCGGTAAAAACCTTCTGCATTTCCTTCACCAAGTCATCGGACGACGCCCGGTCACGCCCGAATGGTTTCTCGACAACGATCCTCGACCATTCTTCTCCATCACCACACGCGACCAATCCTGAATCTCCAAGCGCCGTGGCAACCTCCTTGAAAACGGAGGGAGGGATTGCCATGTAAAAATTCCTGTTCGCCTGCCCCCCCCCTTCAACGTGATGCATCAGTTGATAGAGATCGAGAAAGGAATCAACCGATGAATAATGCCCCTGACAGTAATAGCACCGGCTCAGGAATTCGTCGGTCAGCGCGGCGCAGGATTCACCCGGCACATATCGGCACGTCAGGGTCTCGGCAATCTTTCGCCGAAAACTCTCGTGATCATAGGCGCTACGCGCCAAACCATAGAGGTGAAAATCCGAAGGAAGGTAGTTCTGACTGAACAGGGAGAACAACGCCGGAATGACTTTCCGCAGGGCCAAATCGCCCGATGCGCCAACAATGACAATCCCCAGATTCAGATCCCTGCTCATCGTGTCCCTCCTCCTCATCCGCTCTTGCGGGTTATCCTGACGGGAATCGTGACGCCCCTTCCTGCGACACCCTTTCCGCAGGGTTTCTTTACACCGCGACAGGCCTCGCACCGGGAATCAGAACACCACTGGCACATCTGGCAATCCGGACAGCGATGTTTCTTCCTCGTCCTCACGGCGCCGTCCCCGGAGAGAAGATCAGATAGGTCGGAAGTCCCTTAATTTCAAAATAGTCGGTGACAAGCCGCGCTGCCGGATCCGTCAACTTCTCCACCTGTAACTTGACAACCCGGTATTGGGAGAGACGGTCGCGGACCGCGGCATCCCTGAATGTCGTCAACTCCATGGTCTCGCAGTTTTTGCACCAGGTTGCCCAGACATCAACGAATACAGGCTTATTCTCGGCAACCGAATCCTTGAGAATGGCTCCCCACGTAACGTGATCCGTGACGGAAATTGAAGACGCGCCTGTGTCCCCAGAGGGAACGGCTGTCGATCCCCACCAACCCCGATATGCCAGGAAAAAATAATGGAAGGCAAACAATAGAATGAATACACCAAAACCGGCCTTGATCCACCTCATCCATATCCCGGGTTTAGGAAGAACAGTCAACCCGGCCCCTGCCAACGGCCATGGCAAGGCCATGCCCACCCCCAAGATGAAGGGAAGGAGCAACCCGATGGCCGCCCCCTGCCCATATAGGTTGCCGGAGAGCAGCAACACGGCAATCACCACGGGGGCCACACAGGCCCCCGCAAGGAGTGCGGAAACCCCTCCCATCACCACGGCGGTCACAATGCCGCCACGCTTCTGATCGGGCCGATCTATGGCGTTTGACTGAAAACGAGTGAAATCAATGACCCAGACATCGAACATGGCCAGGGCCAAAACCACAAATAGAAATCCGATCAGGGCATTAAACCAAGGAAAGGAATTGAGCGTTCCGAACTGGGCTCCGGTCAGAACCACAACAAGACCGAGAACCCCATAGACAAAGGCAATCCCAACTCCGTAGGCGGATCCCAGCACGATACCGCGACCCTTGGAACGGCTCTGAGAACCAACACCAAGGATGGCCAGGTTAATGGGTATCATGGGTAACACACAGGGCGTCAGGTTCAAGAGAAGCCCTCCCAACAGGATCAGGAGCAGCGTCCACCAAACACCATGGGTCTCCAGAAACACGGCCGGATTATCACTGAACAGAAGAAATCCCGCCTTGATCCGGCGCACAACCGATCCGGTTGCTACTTCACCCGCATTGACGCGTCCTTCGGCACGATCC
>CAYHEL010000167.1:0-5902 GCA_964355415.1 uncultured Verrucomicrobiota bacterium
GCCCAGATCCCATCACTGCATTCGACCACCAGGGGTTGAACGTTCTGGATGCGGGAGGCCCCGGTTGTGGAATAGCGGACATGGCCGATTCCAAGATGCCCGGCCATCCCACGCAGAACCTCCGAGGCGAACACCTCGTTCACTTCGCCAACCCCTTTGGACGATTTGACCTGGGCGCCATCCGAGACCACAATCCCCGCTCCCTCCTGGCCGCGGTGTTGTAGCGAAAAAAGTCCGGCGTGGATCAACCACGCGGCATCAGGAATGCCGAAAATACCGAAGATGCCACACGATTCACGAGGATAATCAGCGTCACTATTTGAATTCACGGCTAGCCCTCCATACGGGGTGTATTCCAATACCGTTTTGATTAGAAAAATGCAAGTTTAAGATTCCTCGCGAGAATGTGAATCAGGCCGCGTTCTTGCGGACTCGGGGGTCTTTCCGCAGACGGACACTCCTGGGAGTGACCTCAACAAGCTCATCCTCGTTGATGTAGGCGATACAATCTTCCAGACTCATCTGGGTCGGAGGCGTGAGGATGATATTCTCATCCGAGCCCGCCGCGCGGATATTGGTGAGTTGCTTGCCTTTCGCCGGGTTGACGATCAAGTCGTTGTCCCGGCAATGTTCCCCCACAATCTGGCCCTTCTGAACCCGGATGCCCGGCCCCATAAACATTTTGCCGCGCTTCTGCAGGTTAAAGAGCGCATAGGAGACGGTGGAACAGTTCTCCATCGAAATCAACACCCCGTTTCTCCGTTTACGCATCTCCCCGGCAAAGGGCCCGTATTCAAGGAAAATATAGGTTAAGACCCCCATCCCCTTGGTATCGGACATGAATTCAGACTTGAAACCCAGAAGACCCCGCGTGGGTATCCTGTACTTGAGCCGGGTCATGCCGATCCCTTTCTCCATCTCAAGCATGATCCCCTTGCGTGCCCCAAGTTTTTCGATCACCGTCCCCATGTATAGCTCAGCCACATCGATGGTCAGTTCCTCGTAAGGCTCCAGGAACTTGCCGTCTTCCTGGCGATAGATGACGAGAGGGCAACTCACCTGGAACTCATATCCCTCGCGCCGCATCTTCTCAATCAGGATGGACAGGTGCAGTTCACCGCGTCCGGAAACCCTGTGTCCGGATCCGTCAGCCAGCACTTCGACCTCCAAGGCCACATCGTAAAGGGCTTCACGTTTCAGGCGGTCGGCTACATGAATCGACGTGACGAACGTGCCCTCGGTTCCTGCAAAGGGCGAGTTGTTGGGAATGAAGTTCATGGAGAGCGTGGGCGGATCCACAGGAATGGCCGCCACGGGGCTGGGAAATTCGGGATCCGTATAGGTGTCGCCGATGGCCACGGTGTCCAGTCCGGCCACAGCGACCACCTCGCCCAGACCAGCCTGCTCGGTTTCGACTTTCTGATTACAATTGAAACGATACAGCTTTGTGATACGCGTGGGCGCCAACTTCCCGGCCATGTTGGCCACCACAACCGGCATTCCGGTCTTGATGGATCCCGACGTAATCTTGCCGATTCCCAGACGGCCCATGAACGGCGAATGGTCGATCGAACTGACCTGCAACTGGAGCGGCGCATCGGGATCGCCCCCGGGCATGGGAATATACTTGATGATCGCATCGAGAATGGGTCGCATGTCCGTACCCTGCGTATGGGGATCCGCTGACGCAAATCCGCCGATGGCAGACGCATACAGGGTATGAAAATCGAGGGCCTGGTCATGGGCGTTCAGTTTGACGAACAGATCGAAAATATGGTTGACCACCCAATCAATCCGGGCCGCCGGCTTGTCGATCTTGTTCACAACCACAATCACCGGAATATTCCGCGCCAGCACCTTCTTCAAGACGAAGAACGTCTGGGGCATGGGCCCCTCCTGTGCGTCAACGAGCAGCAGCGCCCCGTCCGCCATCTGCAACACACGCTCCACCTGGCCGCCGAAATCGGCATGTCCGGGCGTATCGATGATGTTGATCGTGTGTTCCCCGTACTGGAAGGAACCGTTCTTGGAGGCGATGGTGATGCCTCGCTCGCGCTCCAGATCCATGGAGTCCATCAATCGCTCGGCGACGGCCTGGTTCTCGCGGAACATTCCGCTCTGTTTGAACAATTTATCCACCAGGGTGGTCTTGCCATGGTCAACGTGCGCCACAATGGCAACATTACGAATCAAGTCAGGACGATGCATAGTTTCTTCCGGGAAGGTGT
This sequence comes from uncultured Verrucomicrobiota bacterium, assembly GCA_964355415.1. Classification (GTDB taxonomy): domain Bacteria; phylum Verrucomicrobiota; class Kiritimatiellia; order CAIKKV01; family CAITUY01; genus JAABPW01. The sequence goes on from CAYHEL010000167.1 coordinate 2,229, forward strand.
CAGCGAGGGATTACGGTGACTCACCAGCGGCATCAAGAATACTCGAATCCAAGACACCTGTCAAATCACTCGACGGAACGATCCAGGATCTTCCCATCCCTGATTTCAAGAATCCGTGTGGCAAGGGAGCCGATCAGCCGATGGTCATGGGAAACAAAAATCACCGTGCTGCCGGTTTCTGAAAGGGCAAAGTTCAGCGCCTCGATGGATTCCAGATCCAGATGGTTGGTCGGCTCATCCAGAACAGCCACATTCCCCCCCTCCAACATCATCTTGGCCAGAATCAGCCTCGCTTTTTCGCCGCCACTCAGCACTTGGATGGGCTTGAACACATCGTCCTTGCTGAACAGCATTCGCCCCATGAAGGATCGGAGATCCGTTTCCGATATATTTTTGTCGTCGGAAAATTGACGCAACCATGTGATCGCCTGCGAACTGGGATCCAGTACGTCCGCCGGATCCTGCGGAAAGATAGTGAATTCGACGGTATCGCCCATGATCACGGATCCCGAGTCAGGCCGCAATTGGCCGCACAGGATTTTCAACAGCGTTGTTTTGCCGACCCCGTTTTTCCCGATGATGGCGATTTTTTCCCGGGGGGCAATTTTGCAGGAAAAGTCGGAGAAAAGAGGACGATCATACCCTTTGGTGACGTGTTTGATCTGTATCACCTTGTCGCCCAATCGCCGTTTTGGGGTGAAGCGGATATACGGCGATACCCGTGAACTCGGCTTGACTTCCTCCAATTCAATTTTACCCAGTAACTTCTGCCGGGATGTCGCCTGCCTGGCCTTGGAGGCATTGGCGCTAAATCGGCTGATAAAGGTTTTGAGGTCATGAATCTGTTTTTCCAGCTTCTTGTTGGCTTTGTCCCTCAGTTCGCGGGCTTCCAGGCTGGCGATCGTGAAATCATCATAATTCCCGGTGAACATCCGGATTTCGTGGTAATCCAAATCCGCAATATGGGTGCATACCTGATTCAAGAAGTACCGGTCATGGGAGATGACAATGACGGTGCCTTCATACCGTTTCAGCAACTCAACCAGCCACTCAATGGATTCCAAGTCGAGATGGTTGGTAGGTTCATCGAGCAAAAGCACATCGGGATGGGCAAACAGAACCTGGGCCAGAAGAACCCTGAGTTTGAAACCACCCTTCAGGGTGCGCATTTCCTGGATAAAGACATCCTCCGTGAACCCGAGGCCGGCTAACAGTTTGGCGGCATCGGCCTCCATGGTGTACCCGCCTGCCTGTCCGAATTCATCCTCAACCAGACCGCTCCGATCATGTTCGGCATCGGTTAGATCCGTCTTGGAATACAGGACTTCACGTTCCAGGTGGAGTTCCCAGAGTTTTCGATTCCCCCTGTAGACCGTGTCCAGGATCGAGACCTCATCGAATTCAGCATGATCCTGGCGCAGATATCCCAGCGTGCAGTCGCGGCCTATTGTGACGTCGCCCTGACTGGCGGGTATCAGACCCGCCAGAATTTTGACAAAGGTGGATTTTCCGGATCCGTTGGCTCCGATCAAGCCATAGCAGTTCCCCGGGGTAAACTGGACACTGACATCTTCAAATAAGACATCCGGCCCAAATCTCTTTGTGAGTTTTGATGTAGCAATCACACCGTCATTCCAATCAGCACGTGGCGAATTCCCAATTCAGTGGCGCGGGATACTGCCAGACAAAGCGACTCGGGGCAAGTTCTTAGAGTTCAGGAAGAACGTCCCGTTCGCTCACGGCGGTTCATTTGTTCCCCGCTTGCAATCACGCGGTACGTTTTGTATTCCTCTGTTTATGGCTCGTTCGGACACGCTCACGTCAATCGTCAAGCGAAACGGAAATCTGGTTGCCTATGACCGGGAACGCATCGCATTGGCCATCTTCAAGGCCACCTGCTCCACCCACACCCCGGATCGGAACCTGGCCGATGCTCTCGCCGCGCAGGTTGAAGCCGCCCTCGTTGCATCCTATCGCGGAGAGATGCTTCCCTCCGTGGAGGATATCCAGGACATTGTCGAAAAGATTCTCATTGAACATCGTCAGGTTAAACTGGCCCGTAACTACATTGCCTACCGCCATGAACGGGCCATGCTGAGGGCCACCAAGGCCTACTCCTTCGAAGTCACCGACACCATCCCCTACAAAAAGATATACGAAGTGCTTCTATGGAATATGGGGCATCACTGCGAACAGGTCGAATCACTCAATACCGTGATCCGAAAGGGCTCTCTTCCCGAATTAATCAGGGCTTCGGAACTCCGCTACGCAAAGGAGGTTCAAGGGGCCGCCGACGCCATGCTCGCACGGGCCGGTGATCTGCGGCTGGTGATCATCGCCGGACCCTCCTCCTCCGGGAAGACCACCACGATGATCAAAATCGGGGACGCCCTTAAATCGGTCCGTTTAGGCCTTAAGGCCATCAATATCGACAACTATTTCTTTGATCTTGTCAAACATCCCCGTGATGAATTCGGCGACTACGACTACGAAAGCCCCCAGTCCCTTGACCTTGAACTGATCAACTTCCATCTTGGAGAATTGCTCGCGGGACGATCCGTGAAGACTCCCTTCTACAATTTCAAGACCGGCATTCGCACCCTGGATGTGAATGAAATCCGCCTGGCCGACCATGAAATACTCCTGCTCGACAGTCTGCACGGCCTGTATGGCGACATGACACGGGCCGTTCCGACATCCCGGAAATACCGGCTTTATGTCGAGACCCTGGGACAACTCCGAACGGCGGATGGAACCTTCATGCGCTGGGCCGACAACCGGTTGTTGCGACGGATGATTCGCGACAAAGATCACCGCAACCTTCAACCCATGGAAACCCTGACGCACTGGCATTACGTCCGGCGCAGTGAACTGAAATTCATCATCCCCTTCATCGGAGGCGCGGATTTCGTTCTGAACACCGCCCTGCCTTACGAACTGCCCCTGCTTAAATCAAAACTCTGGGCGTTCATTCCGGCGGCCCTGGATCGCTTCCGCCAGGATCCTGACCGACAGGATGCCTACGTCCGGGCAAAACGCATCCATGACCTGCTGGCGCCGATTCAGGCCGTTGACAATGATTCCATCGTTCCCCGCACGTCACTTCTGCGCGAATTCATAGGAGGAAGCGACTATCAATACTAGGAGCAACCCTATGATCCTCGTGGTCGGCCTGTCTTCAGCCTGGCAACGAACATCTTTCTTTAATGAGTACGTTCACGGCGGGGTCAACCGCGCATCGCATGTTCTTGAAAGCGCCGCCGGAAAGGGTGTGAATGTGGCGAGAACGGCAACACTCCTCGGCGCCTCGACATGCCTTCTGACCGTGGCAGGAGGAACGCGCGGCCGCCTACTTCGGAAGGCGTTGGTTGTCAGCGGGGTAAAGGCGCGCATCATTCCGATGGCCAAGGAAACGCGACTGTGCCAAACCGTCATTGCCGGTAATCGGGTTACTGAACTGATCGAGGACGCTCCGCCTCTGTCTCCTGAAGACGTTCGGGCAATCTATTCGGAATATTCAAAATTGATCCGGCGCGCCGCGCTGGTCGTTTTGAGCGGAACCGTGCCCCAGGGATGCGGTGACTTTTTTTATGCAAGACTGGCAAAGGAGGCCGGACAATGGGGGTTGCCTGTCCTGGCAGACACACAGGGACTCCAGCTACTTCATCTCGCAG
>CAYHEL010000168.1:0-5897 GCA_964355415.1 uncultured Verrucomicrobiota bacterium
CCCAACCGCCGGGTCTGGCCGGCGGGAATGGCGCTTGGTCTCGCTTTGCTGTGTAACCCCCTGACGGCCTTGCTGGTCCCCTGTATCCTCATGATCTGGATAGGGTCTGGAGTCTCGGCCCGTACCATTAAGGCGCGGCAGCTGGCAGGACTTCTCCTCGCCGCCCTCCTTGTGGCGTTGCCCTGGCATCTCTCCATGGTTCATCTTTATGGTGAGTCGTTTACCCGCCAATATTTCGGACAGGAAGTGGCGGCCCGACTCCAGGGACTGCGCAACCGGGAACCCATCTGGTACTATGCGGTTGAGATCGGAAAAACGTATTGGCCGTGGATGGTATTCGTATTCCTCGGTCTGGCGAAGTGGCGGAGAAACCCGGTTTCAGGTCATCATGAAAAAGGCCTCGTGTCGGCCTTCGTCTGGGTCGCGGTATGGGCATTGGCTATCACCCTGTTTCCGGACAAGCGCCCCCGCTACGCGCTCCCCCTGTACCCGATGCTCGCCATGATCAGCGCGTATGGTCTTGTGTCGCTTCCCTGGCACCCCCTGCGCCGGTGGTATCGCCAGGGATTACCCATCACAGCCTGTCTCGTGATCGTTACGGGAGGCGCTGCCTGCCTTCTCCCCCTTCGCGTTCAGGCCCCGCCGGATCCCGACCTGTCCGCCCTGGTGAAATGGGTGGGGCAACAAAAACCGGATACCGTCTATTCAGCCGCCATGACCTCCTCGGATGAAAGCATGGTGTATCTGAAGACGGGATACTGGCCGAACCCACCCCGATTCCACCCCCACCCCACGACGGGAAGTCTGATGATCTATACCGACACCCTCCATTCCGAACCGGGTCGCGCTGAAAGAGAAGTCTTTCAACAAGGCCCCTACCGTGTCGTGCGCAAATAGCGACGCCAGACAGGGGACGGGATGTATCTCGTTCTTGACTCGGGATCAACCTGACAGCATAAAGAGGACATGAACACCAAACCAATCATCGCGCTGACCATGGGAGATCCGGCGGGAGTAGGGCCTGAACTCTGCCTGCGCATGCTGGTGGATCGAGACGTCAAAACCTATTCCACCCCCGTTATTTTCGGCGATCCCGTCCTCCTCCGCCGCGTGGCATCCCTGGCCGGACTTCCTTTCCCCTCGCAGGTCATCCCGTTGGCCCGCTGGCCGCAGGCCGATGTCAAGGGACCGGCTATCGTCGCCATCGAGTGCGCCGATATGGCCTCTGTCGCACCCGGTCGACTCTCCGCCACCTGCGGTGCGGCAGCCTACCGCTGTGTTGAGGTGGCGGTTCGGGAAACCATGGCGGGGCGTGTGAATGCCATGGTCACCGCGCCACTGAACAAGGAGGCGCTCCATCTGGCGGGTGTTCCCCATCCCGGTCACACCGAGATCCTGGGCGCGCTGACGGGATCCGCCCGAACCTGCATGATGCTGAGTTCGGAGAAAATCACGACCAGTCTCGTCACCACCCATACTTCGCTGGCCTCGGTGCCGGGGAAATTGTCGGTCGAGTTGATTCTCGAGACCATCAGACTGACCTCCGAGGCGATGCAGCGACTGAGGCGTCGAGCGCCGAAACTGGTAGTCTGTTCGCTTAACCCCCACTCCGGCGAGCACGGGCTGTTTGGTGATGAGGAACAGCGCCTCATCGAACCGGCCATTGCCTTGGCCCGTGCTGAAGGATTCGAGGTGGAAGGTCCCCTGCCCCCGGATACGGCATTCCTGCCCGCCCGCATGGCCCAGACCGGCGCCTACATCTGCATGTATCACGACCAGGGCCTGATCCCCTTCAAGATGCTGGCTTTTGAAACCGGCGTCAATATTACACTGGGCCTGCCCATTACCCGAACGTCGCCGGACCATGGCACCGCCTTTGATATCGCTTGGACCGGACGCGCCCAAAGTGGCAGTATGCGTCAGGCCGTCCTGTATGCCGTGCAACTCAGTCATTAGGAAAACAAACATGAAAGTCATTGGGGGGTTCAAACTCGGACTGGACTCCCTCCTTGAGCAGCATCCCGATTGGATTCAGGGACACCGCGTCGGATTGGTGAGCCATGCTGCCGCCGTGGACTCAAACGGGGTGACCTCCGCGCAGCGACTCCATCAAACGGCGGACCTCAATCTCACGGCGCATTTCGGGCCCGAGCATGGTTTCGCCGGACTAGCCGCTGCCGGCGAACTGACGGCAGATGAGCGCCATACCGCCTGGGGCATCCCGATTTATTCACTCTATGGTGAGACTCGAAAGCCAACCCCCGCCATGCTCAAAGGCGTGGATACTCTCATCATTGATTTACAGGATCTAGGGGCGCGGCCATACACCTACGTCTCCACCCTGCGCATGGTTCTCGAGGCTGCAGCCGCCGCCGAAAAGGCCGTCATCATCGCCGACCGTCCCGTACCGCTCCCGCTCAGTATGGATGGGCCATGTCTTGAGTCCGGATTCGAGTCGTTTGTCGGCTCGATTCCCGCTCCCATGCAATACGGCATGACGCAGGGCGAAACGGCCCTGTGGCTGGCCGGAGTTCTGGGTTTGAAAATCAATCTCCACGTTTCGCTCATGCAGGGTTACCAGCGCGACGTACTCAGGCAAGCCGCATGGCCGGCCTGGGTTCCGCCGTCCCCGCGTATTCGCTCGTGGGAAACCGCCTGCCTGTTCACCTGTACAGTCTTTGGCGAGGCCTTGCCTGCTCTGGATTACGGTTCAGGCACAGACCGGTCGTTTTGTGTCATTGGAGCGCCCTGGCTTGACGCCACCTGTCTCCTGTCCCGGTTAAATCAAGTTGGTTTGACCGGTGTTGCGTTCGAACCGGTGCGTTACCAAGCCAGGATGGGTTTGTATGCAAACAGCGAACTTGATGGATTGCGCCTTGTAATCACCGACTACGCCCGCTTCCGCCCAGTCTCCACCAGCGTCACGATTCTGGCGGGTATTCAGAAATTGTACGGACCGACGCCGTTGTGGACGGCGCCCGGAACGTGTCCGGAGTGGTTCGACAAGTTATACGGCACCGATGCCGTCAGGCTCGCGCTCCAGTCAGGTGCGCCTGCGTCCGACCTTATCGCCTCCTGGCAACCGGACTTAACGGCCTTTTCCGACCGCCGCAGGCCCTATCTTCTTTACACATGCCCATGAAATACCCTCGTAAAGCCATTGTTCTTGCGGCCGGGTTCGGGTCGCGGCTCATGCCCCTGACACAGATCAAACCGAAACCGCTTTTTCCGCTCTGGGGCACCCCTGCCCTAGGGCACGCCCTGGATTTACTGAAGAGTTGGGGCGTGCAGGATGTGCTTGTCAATGCCCATCATCATGCGGGGCAGGTCCTTGATTATTTGCGAACCCGTTCCCCGGACGGGATGACATGCCAATTGTCGTATGAACCGGAGATCCTCGGAACCGGCGGCGCCCTCACCAAAGCGAGATGGTTTCTTGATGAAGATCCCTTCTGGATGCTGAATGCCGATGTTCTTGCCGATCTATCCTGCGAACCCTTGATCGAAGCCCATCGCAGGCATGGCGCCATCGCGACCCTGTGGCTTCACCCGGAGAAAGGACCGCGAACTGTGGAGTTCCGCCAGGGTTTGGTTTCATGCCTCAAGAGTTCCGTCCCGGGAACGGACGGGACGGCCACGTTTTGCGGACTACAACTCCTGTCCCCGCGCATTCTTGCGCACCTTCCGCCCACCGGGTTCGCCTCGATTATCGACTCATATGAACGGGCCATGCTGGCAGGCGAGAAGGTCGCGGGTGTTGTTGTTCCCAAGTCATATTGGGCGGACATAGGGACGCCCGAGTCCTATCTTGCCACGCACCGGGAAATGACGACCATTCCGCGCTGGAAGAAATTCGGGGCCAAGGGAGCACCCTTCGTATCAAAGGGCACGGGCACCACTGTCCATAGGCGTGCAACGGTCATCGATTCCGTGCTTTGGAATAACGTCACCGTAACGGCGGGCGCCAGTATCACCCATGCCATCGTCGGCGATGGCGTACGGGTTGATTCGCCTGTCGACTACATGGCCATCAAGGCGGAACAACTCTCCGATCCCGTCATCACCCGCATTCTTTCCGCCCTGAAGTGGGATCCAGGGCGAAGCACCGTCATGCCTTTACCCCCGCGCGGTTCGGCCCGTACGTTTACACGGTTTGTCTCGCGGAACCCGGACTCAAGCGCCATCGCGGTCCGATACAAACTGGATCGGCCCGAAAACGCCTTATATACCCGCCATGCCCGTTTCCTGGCGCGTCACGGCGTAAGTGTGCCTTCAGTGTTGCTCGACTGGCCTGACGAACAAATCTGCGTTCTGGAGGATGTGGGAAGCGACAACCTTGAGCATCTTGTCCCAAAACTGACGAGGACTGCCTGTCTTGCGCTCTACAAGCAGACGCTGGAAATCGTGGCACGGTTGCATACACGGGCGACCCGCGCCGCCCTGCGCCGTCCGCTCACGTTATCCATGCCCTTCACCAAGCATCTCTACGAGTGGGAGCAGAATTTGTTTTGCGATCAGTTCTTAAACCGCCATCTCACGCTGAGTGATCGGACGATGGGAGAAATCAGAAAGGAACTGGCGCGCCTCATCCCGGCCCAGATGCGGGCACCCCGTGTGATCATTCACCGCGACCTGCAATCCAGCAATGTGATGATCCGAAACGGGACTGTCTACCTGATTGACTTCCAGGGAATGCGGTTCGGCACGGCGGCCTATGATCTGGCGTCCCTGCTGTGTGATCCCTATGTCAATCTACCCGGTGATATTCGCCAGGAACTGCTTGATTACTATCTGGATCAAATTCCAGACGGCCAGAGTGTCAGGGAACTTTTCTGGGTGGCGGCGGTTGAACGTCTGGCCCAGGCACTGGGCGCTTTCGGACGGCTGGGCACGGTTCCGGCGACGTCGTATTTCCTGAAGCATATTCCCGCCGGAGTCAGGCAACTGCAAAATGCGCTGAACCAATTACCCGGCCTGCAAACCTTGAAGCGAGGTTTGGAGGATGGGGGTTACTTCTCCAACGACACCTGACCGGGGAACGTCTGGGACAGAATATTGGCGAGATTCTGGCGGAACAGCCTGAAGCGTTCCGTTCCCGCCACGGAGGGTGTCATGGGGAGGGCGTAGACCTTCAGCGTCGCGCGCTCCCGTTTCGCATAGAACCCGATTTCATAGTCAGAATTCGGTTGATAGTACCGGATGATGCCTTCCTGTCCGGATTTCCACTTTGACATATGGTAACGGGCCGCCACGGCATCCAGCGTCACCCGTAGTTTCTCCGTCTCGTTCTCGGAGATTTGAGACTGTCCGCCTGCCGGGATAATGACAAAGTGACTCACGGGTTCCTGCTTGGCGCAAGCGGGACAAAACAGGAGCAGGAGTTGCAGCGCAAGAATCGGTATTAATCGACAGATGATCTTCATAGGATCCTCCTAATTGCGTCATTATTTCGGTTTGTAAGGTGCTGATAAAGTGGTGGTAAGGCTGGTAAGGTAAAAAAAACCTTAAATCAGACTGTTGACGTATGCCAATACCTCCACGAGAACCTCATCAACCACGTGCGGCACCTCATCAACCAGTATCTCCATGCGGGCATAATCCAAATCCAAGGCGTATGCATGGCTGAAAAAATGTCGAAACGCCATGTAGGGACGAAGGGATTCCGCCGTTGCCGGTTTCAGAATCCGGCGTGCCTCAACTTGAACCAAAAGATCACGATGCCAAGTTGCGCCTACTGGAATATCGCCGCCGCCACCCTGTAGCGCCTGCTTCATCACGTTTTCAATCCCGTTGTAAATGCTGTGAAGAAGAGCAGCCGTGCCGGCCAACTCCAACTCGGAAAGCCTGCTGAGGCGATCTACGGGCGGCAGTTGCCCCAGTTCGTGGCGGATGTTTTT
>CAYHEL010000169.1:0-4977 GCA_964355415.1 uncultured Verrucomicrobiota bacterium
GGCCATATGGGGTTCCAGTCTCTGGATATCCCTGACAAATTCCGGATGATCAAACGCATTCTCAACGCCCAGACGTTTGCTGACGATCTTGACGCCCGCCTGGTATTCCTGTTCGGACATGGTGAGCACGCGCTTCGCGCCACACCGCATATCAAAACAATCGTTGGGACTTCGCATGTTGATTCCGTAGAAGGGGCATCCGGCGGGGGGTTCCGCCAGATGCCCGAGGGGGTTATTTCAACTTGCGGAAGTAGACCAATACAGCGCCCTTCGTGTTCGCGCTCAACGCCTCTTCACTGTTCGGCGTGAAGGTGAACTTCAGATAGTTCGCGGCGGTGTAGACTTTCTTCCCGAGTACACCGGCGGCGGCACTGGATGCCACAGTGGCGTTCGTCATCGCATCAGCCGTAGCCGATACGATGTTGGTGACAGCCAGGGCGGTGACCCCATTCGAATCCGTGAGTGACACGGTCTGAAGTGTCAATCCCGTCAGGAATGTCCTTACCTGTTTCGTCACCGTGGAGGTGATGGTCTCGGCGTCGGTTCTGCCCGACTTCACAAACACTTCACTGCCATCACTGGCCAATTCCGTGCTGGTGAGAAACAGATCGTCGTCGGAACTGTCGCCAACCTTCATGGCCATAGATCCGGTATAGTTCGTGTTCCCGGTATCGAAGGCGGTCTCCAATACCATTCCCACGCATTCAACCTGTTCCTTGTCCGCAATGGGGCTCAAGTTCGTCACGACAAGCGCCGTGTTCGTGTCCGTCGAGGCCGCAAAGTCCTCATACGTGAACCGGGCTACATGAGTCGCACCAACCAGTGCGGCCTCCCTGGAGTCCAGGGGGACAAGCTGCGCCGCCTGCGCATTCATGCCGATTACCAACAAAACGAGTGATCCGAGAATTATGCTTTTGCTTTTCATTGTCTGATTTTATCCTGATTAACTGTTTACGCTTCAAGCGGGGCCGCCCCACTCAGGGCGGCCCCTGTGAGGCTAGCTGTTGATCTTGATCGCAATCTGACCGGCGGGCATCATGCAGGCCAGCATGAGCGTCACATCCCACACACCGCGCGGGCCGCTGCCGTCATAAGGCAGGTCGGCGTGCGTCAGCTGTTGCATGAAGCGCACTTCCCATCCAGCGCTCATGTCGAGACCGTACCCGGATCCATCGGTGTAAGCCGAGGGTTCGCCCGTGGTGGGATCCCACATGATGTTGAAGTTCTGGTGGGCGCGGACCGTACCCGAACTGAAGGTGAAGAAGTCCACCTGCTTGAGGTAGGTCTTATCCTTCGCCTGCGCCTGATAGGACACCAGCGGGGCGTTGTTGGCCGTGACATGACTGTCGTGCTGTGTCCAGTCATCCATGGCGCTTTTCAGCGCGGGGCCGAGGTGGAGGTCAAGGGTAACCGGGGCCAGGCGCTGCTTGGCAGCCGCCAACAGCATCGCTTCCAGCGTGGTATCCTTGAAGTTCGCCAGGGTGCCCGAATAGACACAGGCGGCGGCAACCCGGACATCCTCGTGGATGGGGTATTCCGAGTTGATGCTCGCGGCATCCGATTCCAGCCAGCGGCCAACACCGCGCAACTGATTCGCGGCGGCGGGAACCGTTCCCCCACCTTCCCGTGCGCAATCCTGCGTGGACAGGAACAAGCGCTCCATGTTGTTGCGCAACCGGATCAGGGCTTCGGCCTTCTGGAACTTCGCCTCATCGGCAACTCCATAGCTTTCGGTGAGCTGCGCGAAATGGGAAACGCCCCAGGTCTCGCGGATCCACTGCGACACGGATTTCAGGCTCCGGCGGTTCTGGTGCGCGGTCGCACCGACCGGGGTTCCATCGGGGATCGCGGTAATCGCGCCACGGCTCCGCTTCATCACGGGCCAATTGCCCTCAACCTGGACAGGCTTCTTGCCTTCCTTCAGGAGGGCGAGGAAAGGCGTATCTGCCACTTCGACGGTGTAGATCGCATCTTTCCAGTCAATCTTCTTCTGGTTCAAAAGAACTTCGGTAATGGGTCCAGCTGTCATGAGTATCTCCAAATAATCGGGATTTATCCCGTTGGTTTCATTTCATCCGGCAGGCACTCGCCCACCGGTCGCCACCCGATTACCGTCACACGGACCGGGCGACTACATCGCATCCATCAGCGCTTCAACGGTATTTCCGTTCGCACTGAGTTTCTTCTGGTCAACTCCACCTTTTCGCGTCTCCGTTCCGGTTGCCACCGGTCGCGTCCCCGTTTTCAGCGCTGCCTTCGCGGGCTGGTTCTTCTCACCAGGCTTGGCCGTCGCCTTGTTCCGTGCCGCCTCGCGTTCAAGCCGGAGTTTCCGGCCCATCGCAAGATCCGATAACTGGAGTTTCTTGCCCGCCTCATAGGCTTCATCGGCCTTTGCGGACTTGGACTGTAGGTCTCGCTGGATCAACATGATCCGTTTCGCGAGCATCTTCTTGTCCACGGTCTCCGTCTTCGGATAGGTTTCCTTGATCCACTTCTGGGTGGATGCTGGCAACGACTCAAGCGTCACCTCATCATCCGCCTGCGCTTCCGCCAGGGCTTCCTGCTCTGACTCCAGCACATTCACAGTTTGAATCAGGGCGAAGTCATCCTTGCTCACATACGCGGGATGCAATTTGATGCTTCGTGCAATCTCGGCGTCATTGCTGGTCGTGCCTTTCTTCAGATCTTCAAGCTGCGTTTCAACGGTCCGCCGCTTCTCGATCTCCTTGCCAAGGCGCTTGTTGAAGACTTCCTGCTGCTCGGGCGTAAATTCGACCTTGGGTCCATTACCCTTGTCGCCTTCATCCTTTTCGCCGTCGTCCTCATCTCCGGCTTCGGCTTCGGCGGCGTCACCTTTTCCAGTGTCGTCTTCGCCTTTGTCGTCGCCTTCTTCCGCCTGCGCTTCGGCCAAACGATCCAACTCATCCGCCGCTGTGTTCCCACCTTCAGACGTGTGCGCGTCCTCGGCTTGGGTTCCCCCACCGTTTTGTACTGCTGCTCTGCTCATCTCATGATCTCCCTGATCAAGTAGGTTTTCGCATTTTCATTTCTGACACCCGTCAGGGCCTGAAAAAGTAAGGGCCACACTTTGCGTATGGCCCCATTCTTAAGTCCGACTTGTTCCACATGGAACTTATTTCAAGTCGTGTTTAGCACGTAACAAACCGTAACTAACCGAAAAGAATATAAATCATGTCGGCTTATCCTGCTTTTGCTCCGATGCGTCCCGGAAAACCATGATGTTCTTGAAGAATTCATTGACGCCTTCGATCCTTGAAAGCGCTGACAAACGTCCTTCATCGTTGGCGTGGAAGGCCGTTTCCATGATCTCATCCTCAAGCCGGGCACGGACTTCTTCCAGCGCCCGTATGAGCGAACAATCCCGCGTCCAGGTCAACGCCCGGATCAATTCCTCATTGGTCATCGCGCCCGATTTGCGCACCCGATAATCAATCGTGATCTTGGGCGGATCGTTTCGTTTCATCCACATTTTAAATAATTTCAGCATGGTTCTCCTTTCAACATTTGTTCAAGTTTCATAACATCTTCACGCAAATACATTGGTTTTGTAATGATTTTGCCGCGCCTCTTCTCCATTCCGTTCTGGCGGATATGGCCCATTTTGATTAGTGATCTAAATTTACACACACTGATTCCCAGGTGTTCCAGAATATCCTTCCTCCGCACGACGACTGTTTCAGGCAATGCCATAGTTTTCCCTTTCAATTTTAATAACATCCACTTCCAGAATTTATTTGTTTCACGCCATTCCGCCGGGCTTGTTCCCAGCCCGGTTGATATTCACAATGCTTCAGGTACGCAAAGCGCAAGGTGTCCACGGGATCCTTGCACGCGCCCTTCTGCCCGTCGGCTCCCGTGTACGTCGAGAGCGCGAAAATCAAGTTTATGCAGTCCTCGCAAATATAAAGTTTCGGACTGTTCATGAAGTCAATCGGCTTCGTGTCGTCGAAGTACAGCGCGTCATTGATCATCGCCACACCGGCGTCAATGCTGTCCCGGCCTTCTCCCTCATTCGATGTATGCGCAAAGGTCAGATTGACTTTCTCCTCGATGTCCTCAAACAGCGTGATCATTCCGCCCATATCGAAACTCTTGACACTCGCAAACCGCGCATCCATGTAGCGCTCATAGATCAATTCATCCGTGGCCCCGTACTGACTCCACGATGCAATTTCCTCATTCTCCGACTTCCCGGAATTCTGACTTTTTGATTCTGATTCCTGACCCCTGACCCCTGAGCCCTGAGCCCTATCCTCGTGCCATTCCTTGTACGCGTGCCATCCTTCAACCCGTGCGATTTCCTTCTTGTACTGGGCATAGCCCCACCCAAAGCTTTTCTGGGCTGGCCCCATGCGTCCATCAGGCTTCTTGCCATCCGTCAGCGCCCAGGGGCCAGGGACGCCCTCGCCTGGGATGTAGTAGTTCCCCGGCCATTCCCGGTAGACGTAGGAGGCCGTCGGTGTCACCCGGATCCAGATCTGGAACCAGTTCCGGTCACTGCACGGATCCACGAAATGGTAATTGGTTCCTGATTTCGGGATGTCGCTGGCCTTGATCAAGTGCACCTTGTCGCTGAACCGGGGGAACCGCGCCGCCATCATTTTCGTCGCAATCCCGTAAAACCGTTCCTTCTTGAAGGCCGTTGACTTCCGGGCGATGTTACGCCACACGCTCAACGGGTTCCCGTAGGGATTATCCGACGAATGGAAGTACACCACTGCCAAGTTCTCTTCCGGATCCAAAGGCTTCATCACCCTCGGGATCCGCTCAAACTCCCTCCCCTTCGGAATCTCCGGCTGACTTCTACCCGTCCCAGCTCCCCACTCTTCACTTCCGGCTTCTGAATTCTGACTTCTGTCTTCTGACTTCTTCCCTTCGATCCATTCCCCGCATTCCTCCGGTCTCGCATAGACGCTTCCAAGCGGGTGTTTCTTCGCATCATCGAGGGAAAGCGTC
>CAYHEL010000169.1:4987-5828 GCA_964355415.1 uncultured Verrucomicrobiota bacterium
TTCCAGTATGGATTATCCGACGAATGGAAGTACACCACCTCAAGGTTTTCTTCCGGATCCAAAGGCTTCATCACCCGCGGAATCCTCTCAAACTCCCTCCCTTTCGGAATATCCGGCTGACTTCTCCCCGTCCCCACTCCCCACGCTTCACTGTTCACTGATAACGGATCACTGATTACTGGCTCGATCCATTCTCCGCATTCTTCCGGCCTCGCATAGACGCTTCCAAGCGGGTGTTTCTTCGCATCATCGAGGGAAAGCGTCAGGCGCTGGACTTCCTCCTGGGTCAATCCCAATGCCCGCGCAATGTCCGGCTCTCCGCCATCCTTCGGCAACGCGAATCCGATGGATTCCTTGACCGTCTTGGCTCCGTCCAGAAACATCTTCACCGTGTCGTTGTATCCTTGCACTGGGGTAAACGTGATGATCATGATCCCGGCCTTTTCAGCGATACGCAACATCATCGTCTCAACCCAGTCGGAGGGAACCAGTTCATCCGGATTGATGACATCCACGTTACCGCCTTCGACCGTGGCCCGGTCCATCTCGTATGCCAGGAATGAGCAATCGCTTCGGTTTGGGAGAATGAACCGGTTATCCGAAAAGCCGGTCTTCATCGCGTACTTGATATAGGCCGTGGAGGTTCGGAGTTCCTTTTTAATCTTCAACTCGGGCGGGATATACTTGTGCATCAAGGGCTGCTGATACTCGATGCTCATCCGGTTATTCGAATGCAGCATCCAGGCACGCGCCCCATCCTTGTGGCGCATGATCTTCATCACCCGCTTGGCTGAATACTCCGATTTCCCGCCACGCTGGCCTCCCAGGATCAGCACGCACT
>CAYHEL010000170.1:0-5818 GCA_964355415.1 uncultured Verrucomicrobiota bacterium
ATTCGCAGGCCATTCTGAATTCTGACTCCTGACTCCTGAATACCTGAGTAGTTACTTTTTATCCATATATTCTTCTGGCTTGCTGGCTGATGGGGCGGCGGGCATAATCAGCGCCATGAAGATCACGGATGATTATAGTGGCAAACTTGAAATCTGGGCGCGCGAAGGCAAAGTGGTGCGCATGCCCAGGATCTCGAATCTGCCCCACTTCGGTCATCGCCGCTTCAACTCCTACGCCGAACTCAATGCCTGGAAACAATCCCTGCGGGATCAGCTCGCTGAACAGGGGGGCGCCCAATGGACGAAGTGATCCGACGGTTCAATGAACACCATGTGCGTTACCTGGTCATCGGCGGACAGGCCGTCCGGCTTGAAGGCTGTCCCCGTTATTCCATGGACTGGGATGTGTACATTCCCAGCCGGGACACGGCCAATATCGAGCGGATCAATCAGGTGCTGGGCGATGAACTGGAGGTGCCGTTGATCCCCATGGGGCCCCGTGGCGAAAATTTCGTCCAGACGTACCAGACACTCTGGGGCGTGTTGCAATTCCATTTGACCGGTCCCGGCTTGCCGCCTTTCGACGAGGCTGAGCAGCGCGCGGTCTTGCACATGACCGAGGAGGGCGTGCCGGTGCGTTGTCTGGCAGGATCCGATTTGCTGGAGAGCAAGAAGCGGGCAAATCGTCCCTCCGATTTGGTGGATATCGATTTCCTCGAGAAAAAGAAGTCGCTCGGACTTCTGTAGCCTGACAAAGAAGATTTTCTCACGCGAAGGCGCGAAGCCAGCGAAAAGAGGAGATTTTTCGTTACTGCTCGGGTAGTCAGAATTCAGAATTCAGGAGTCAGAATGAGGGATCCCGCGAAGACATTTGAAGATTGGGTGGTTTGGCAGAAGGCCCATCCATTCGTGCTTGCTGTTTGCCGTTTATCTTGGTGGAGGTTAGTAAGTTGCCATTCTGAATTCTGACTCCTGACTCCTGAATACCTAAGTAGTTACTGTTTGTCTTTCCTTGGCGCGTCTTCTACCGGACTTCCCTGGCCTCCGTAGTTTTAGCGAAGGAGGCTGTTCAAACTCTTCTCTTGATATAATTATGATGTTCCCCGATAATGGGTCACATGAAAACAGCTACGGTTAGACAGGTGCACAATGAGTTCGGGAAGATCCTCTTCTGGGTTCGCAACGGGGAGGAAGTTGTCGTTGAGCGCCGCCGCCGGGTCGTGGCCAGAATTCTGCCACCGGAAGGCAGGGATACGCTGGTCCTGCCGGATTTCATGGGGCGACTGAAGGCGACTTTTGGCTCAAAGGTGACCCCGGATTCGCAGACCCTGTTCGATGAGATGCGGGGCGACCGGTGAAGGCGTATTTTGATTCCGCCGTACTGGTCAAACTCTATGTCGCGGAACCCAACTCGGCGGAGGCCGCGCGGTGGGCCCATCACACGGGAACCCCGCTGGTCTTTACCCCGTTACAGGAACTGGAAATCCGCAACGCCATCCGCTTGAAAACCGCCCGGCGGGAGATTACGGACGTCGAATTGCGAAAGGCCTTGCGGCATATCAAGGCCGACTTCGATGCCGGGTTTCTGGATCGTCCCGCGCTTGACTGGCCGCAGGTGTGGCTCAAAGCGGAGGAGTTGTCCGCCCGCCATGGCCAGGAGACCCAGTGTCGCACCCTGGATACATTGCATGTGGCGACGGCGTGGTGTTTGGGGGTTCGCGAGTTTATTACGGTGGATCACCGTCAGGCCGCTTTGGCGAAAAAGGCGGGACTTCGGGTTAAACCGTAATGTTCACAAGAACCGTTGCGGGATTTCTTTTCTCCCTAGTAAATTGCCTCCTCTAATGTAGAAATATTTGACAAATAGATCCTGTATCGACAATATTCTCGACAAATCGAGAAAGGATCGGTGTGTTGTGGAAAATATTCTACCGGAAATTGTTTTCTCGACCTCGGATAGCACACAGTCTCAGCGGATTAGTCGTTGGGTAAAATCAAAGCGGTTGCGAAAACTTGCACCCCGGCTCTACACCTCGAACTTAACGGGCACTGATGAGCAGATTGTGAAGAGGAATCTCTACCCCATTCTGGGACGCTTGTTCTCGGGAGCCCTCCTCAGTCACCGTTCCGCACTGGAAGGTCGCCCTACGGATTCAGGAGATATTTTTCTGACCTACACCTACACCAAACAAATCACATTGCCGGGTATTCGTGTCCATTTGATGAAGGGGCCCGGGCCCACGGATACGGATATGCCTTTTATGAACGGACTGTTCATCTCATCTCGGCCACGTGCGTTTCTTGAAAATCTTCAGATTGCACGGGGCCGATGCGGAGACGTCAAAACCCTGTCAAAAAGGGAGATCGAAGAGCGACTGGATCGCATCTGCCTGGCACAAGGGGGCGATGCCTTGAATACGCTCCGGGATTCAGCACATGAACTGGCCGGACGCCTGCACCTGGAGGCGCCCTTCCGGCAGTTGAATGCCATGATCGCCGCGCTTCTTCGTACCCGGTCAGCCACGGGGCTCTCCTCGCCAGGGGCCCGGGCTAGAGCCATGGGGACGCCCTACGATCCCGCACGTCTGGTTCTTTTTAACAGCCTTTTTACCGCGCTTACCCAAGCGGAACTGTCGATCCGTAAAGAAGTCGCAATGACCGATGGGGAACACCAGCTTCTGGCCTTTTTCGAGGCCTACTTCTCGAACTACATTGAAGGAACGGAATTCAAGATATCTGAAGCGTATGACATTGTTTTTCAAAACAAGGTGCCCCGGAACCGTCCCGAGGATGCCCATGATATCATGGGAACATTTCGCGTGGCGTCAGGGTTGCGGCGGATGCACTCAGCCCCCGAAACCTTCGAAGACTTCCTTCGTCTGTTGAAATCCTGGCATCACGATATTATGGAGGCCCGGCCGGATAAAACTCCGGGCGATTTCAAGGAGACGTCAAATCGAGCGGGGGAGACCGTGTTCGTTGAACCCGAACTCGTCCCGGGCACCCTATTGAAGGGGTTTGAAATGGCTTCGGCCGTCATGCCGGGTTTACCACGTGCGATTTTCATGATGTTTCTCATCGCGGAGGTTCATCCCTTCGTAGACGGTAATGGACGCATTGCCAGACTGATGATGAATGCGGAACTGGTGCATGCGGGGCTGAGTCGAATCATTATTCCGACCGTCTTCCGGGATGACTATCTGCTGGCGCTCCGCGCCCTCTCGCGATCCAATAACCCTGCCCCTTTGGTCAGGGCCATGGATTATGTCCAGGATTTCACGGCACGCCTGCCCATGTTCTCTTATGATGTGGCCATGACCGCATTAACCAGCAGTAACGCCTTCAAAGATCCTGAAGAGGCCCGTTTACGCAGGATCGATTAAACCTCTTTTCCCTGACAAAGAACCTGATCATATGAGACCCGTGAAGAGCTTTCGACATGTGCGCCACGGGCGCATCCGCCTGAGGCGGAGATCGACAGGATGTGCAGGATTAGGAAAGGCGGAGTCACCTCTTCTTTCTATTTGACTTAAAGACCATTATTGCGTACTTTAAGCCGATTTGTGTACGTAATAATGGAGTTTATTGAAATGAGTAAAAGAAGCGAAAAGGTGCCTTTTCCGGTCAGGCGCGCCTTGCTGAAACTGGGTGGCGATATCCGCAATGCCCGGCGCAGGCGCAGAATCCAGGTGGGAACGTTGGCGGAACGTGCTTCGGTGGCGCGTGCCACCTTACATAAACTGGAGCGAGGGGATCCGGGGGTTGCCGTAGGCCTCTATGCCACGGTATTATTTGTTTTAGGCATGCTGAATCGTTTTTCGGAGATTGCGGAGGCGGCACACGACCAGGTTGGCTTGGATTTGGAAGAGGAACATTTGCCCCAGAGGATTCGTCACTCGAGGCCCGGAATAAAGTCTTCGGAGCGGCTGACATGAACCGCACCGTGCATGTGTCTGTGGATTTGGATGGAATTCCACACCCCGTGGGTCGGTTATGGACCTCAATCCGATGCCCGTGGATGTCAAACCCCGGGTGTTGTGTACGGAGATCGAGTTTGGCGATGCTTCAGCGTCCCTTGACCTGGCCCTGCGTGTGGCGGAGTATTTTGATGTGAAGTCCCACGAGGCGCGGCAAGTGGTTCGCGAGGTGGGTCAATCGGTTGCCTCCTGGCGAAAAGTCGCTGCCAGGATCGGAATTGCCCCCAGGGAAATAGAGCGGATGGCCTCGGCCTTTGAGCATTCCGACCTGGCTGCCGCAACCCGTGTTTGAGACTTAAAGAACCTGACCCTTGAGACTCTTTCGAGAGAAGAAAATTCAAAGAGAGGAATTTTTACAGAAGGCCGCTAAGACCACGAAGTTCATTTCGTGAGGTTCGGGAAAGAGAATGTGGCGGTATTTTTATTTTGGAGTACCAAAACCAAAAATCCCGCCACGGTTTTCCGAAGAATTGAAGACCATCATGGGGTGTGTGCAACGCTACTGGAGTCGACTTCGTCTTCGACTGTTCTTCACAAGAACCGTTGCGGCATTTTAAGGCAGGGGCTTGCCAATCGCTGGTAATCCTTGAATTGCATATCGACAACACCCCTGCATTCAAATACCGCGCCCCGGAGATCGGTCTTGAATGGCGCCTTCTTCAATGGCATCATTCTTCAGCGAAACAACCATGAATCTTTACCCTTTGATTGCCGATAAGGTTGAACACAATCCCGCCGTCGTGAACGCGGCACTGGCCACGTTGTCGAAATGGGAGGTATTGGGGGAGGCCTCATCGGAACGTTTGGTGACGTGGCGACGGATTTTGAGCGACGCCAAGACAGGAAAAGCCGGCATGAAACGGTTGCTGGCCGTATTGCGCGATGAGTCCGAATCCAACCGCCGATTGCTTGATTTCGGTCCCTTTGCGGGCGTACTGACCCGGGAAGAACGACGAAAGGTATTCCTGAAATGCGCCTACGATCACTGAAACAGTTGCTTGATATCGTCAAGGCGATGGCGCGTCCCCGTCAGATCACAGTGCTGGGTTCATCCTCCCTTCTCGCCGGCAACCCCGATCTTGGGGAGAAGGGGCGGCCTCTGGAACTCAGTCTGGATGCGGACATGCTGGTTGAACCCTGCGATTCGGGGCAGGCTGCGGTGCTTCATGAGGCGATTGGGGAGGGGAGCCTGTTTCATCGGGAGTATGGGGTCTATGCCGATTTCATGAGGCCCGACATTGTGGAGACTTTTCCGGTCGGGTGGGAAAAGCGGTGCGTTGTTCTGGGGCGCGACCGGTCAGTTCGGTGCTTGAATCCCATCGACCTGGCCATCGTGAAACTCAAAGCGGGTTATGGGGCGGCGCTGGGCACCCCGCCCGTGGCGGGCAAAACTCCTCGAGAGAAGAAAATTCAAAGAAAAGAATTTTAACAGAAGGCCGCTAAGACCACGAAGTTCATTCCGTGTGGTTCGGGAAAGAGAATGTGGCGGTATTTTTATTTTGGAGTACCAAAACCAAAAATCCCGCCACGGTTTTCCGAAGAATTGAAGACCATCATGGGGTGTGTGCAACGCTACTGGAGTCGACTTCGTCTTCGACTGTTCTTCACAAGAACCGTTGCGGGATTTTAATGCAGGGGTCTGGACTATCCCGTGTTCCCCCTGGCCCTCAATCAGGCGCCTCTGCATTCAAATGCCGCAACATTCTCTGGTTTGTCTTCACGCTTCGTGGTCTTGGCGGTCTTCCCTGGCCTTCGTAGCTTTAGCGAAGGAGGCTGTTCAAAACTCTTCGAGAGAAGAAAATTCAAAGAGAGGAATTTTTACAGAAGGCCGCTAAGACCAC
>CAYHEL010000171.1:0-5742 GCA_964355415.1 uncultured Verrucomicrobiota bacterium
CTGGAGCAACTCGGAGCCGATCCCACGGTGGTCAATGGTGGGGCTCTGGTGAACTGGGCTGATGATCATCATGTGGGAAACGCGCGAACAGGTGGTTCTGGACTTTGTGTGATTGAGGTCGATGAGAGTGATCGTTCGCTCCTGCGGTTTTCACCCGACCGGGCTTTGATAACCAATATGTCGGCCGATCATTTTAATCTGGAGGAGACCACCGGGCTCTTCAACCAGTTCAGGAGTCAGGTCCGGCGCGACTGTATTGCAGGCTGGGATCCCGGAATGCCCTGGCAGGGACTGAAGCCGGTGCTGAGCCGGACAGGGTGCCAGTTCTCGTATGGGGGACTCAAATTTGAAATTTCGCTGCTGGGGGCACACAACGCCGAAAACGCGCTTCAGGCGGTTGTGTTGTGTCAGCGAATGGGTTTTGACCTGACGCGCATTCGTGACGCCCTGGGTCAATTTAAGGGTATTCAGCGGCGTCTGGAGCGGGTGGGGGAAGCTGGCGGGGTGACGGTGGTGGATGAGTATGCCCACAACCCGGCGAAAATTGCGGCAGCCTGGCGGGCTGTAGCTCCTTACTATTCACGGATCACTGCATTCTGGCGCCCGCATGGGTTCAAGCCGTTATCCCTGATGTTCAATGATCTGGTTGCCATGTTCGGGGACGTGTGTCGTCCGCAGGACCGGCTTTTCCTGATGCCGGTGTATTACGCGGGAGGGACGGTGAGCAAGGCGATGGACTCGGATGTTCTTGCGACGGCGTTGCAGGCGCGCGGGGTGCCCGCCGTATGGGTACCGGATTACGATCACTTGATGTCCGCGATCATGAAAGACCGTCAAGCGGGTGAGGTCGTGCTCTGCGTGGGCGCCCGGGACCCCGGCATCCCCCGGTTTGCCCGCGAGTTGGTCAATCGTCTGGCATGAGGGGGCGCGAGCCACTCATTGTATGGATTCGCGTCGCAAGACCACTCGTTCCATCAGGACGTACATGGCGGGTAGGACGAGCAGGGTCAGCAGTTGGGAGGTGATGATGCCGCCCATGACGACCACAGCCAGCGGTTTCTGGATGTCGGCGCCGGAACCCGTTGCGTAGAGCATGGGGAGATGCCCGATGAAACTGGTCAGTGCTGTCATCATCAGGGGCCGGAACCGGATGTCGCATCCGGTTCGGACAGTGTCCGAAAGACCCAATCCGCTGGCGCTCAACTGGCGAAAGAAGGCGACGAGCACCACGCCATTCTGAACGGCGATACCCAGCAGGACGATGAAGGCCACCGCCGAGGAAACGGAGAGATTGATTCCGAATGCCGCCACCGCCAGAACGCCGCCCACCAGGGCGAAGGGTAGATTTGCGAGGACGAGCAGGGAATGTCGGACCGAGCCCAGTGCCGCAAAGAGCAGGATGAAAATCAGGATCAGGGCGATGGGCACCACGATGGATAACTGGCGCATGGCGCGTTGCTGATTTTCAAACTGGCCCCCGTATTCAATGAAATAACCGGGCGGCAACTCGCGAGCCAGCGGAGCGAGCTTCTGTTGAATGTCTTTCACGAACCCGCCGAGATCGCGCCCACGGACATTGGTCTCGACAACCACCCGGCGCATCCCGTTTTCGCGGCTGATCTGGGCCGGCGACTCAATGCGCGTGAAAGAGGCCAGTTGATCGAGCGGAAC
Source organism: uncultured Verrucomicrobiota bacterium (assembly GCA_964355415.1). Classification (GTDB taxonomy): domain Bacteria; phylum Verrucomicrobiota; class Kiritimatiellia; order CAIKKV01; family CAITUY01; genus JAABPW01. Next base: position 1,672 of record CAYHEL010000171.1, read on the forward strand.
CCGCTCCCCGCCGGGTGCCACGATCCATAGGCGTTTGATGGCCTCCTCGTCCCGGCGTGACTTTTCCTCGAAACGGACTACCACGGCGAAGCGCTTTTCCCCTTCAATCAGGGTAGTGGCACGGGTGCCTGCAATGGCGCTTTCGATGGTGTCGTTGATGTCGCCGATCCGGATGCCATGGCGGGCCGCCGCCTGGCGGTCAATCACCACATCCAACTGGTTCATTCCAGTGACTTGCTCAACTTTCGTGTCCTGGGCGCCGGGCGCTGAACGGATGGCGCCCGCCGCGCGGTCGGCAAATTGCCGGATCAGGGTGAGATCGGGGCCAAAGACTTTTACGGCGAGATCGCTCTTGATTCCCGAAATCAGTTCATTGACCCGCAGGGCGATGGGTTGCGAGAAGGAAAACCGAAGGCCGGGAATAATGGAAAGATCCCGGTTAATGGCGTTCTCAAGGTCTTCCCGATTGCGTCCGGATGACCAGTGTTTCCGGTGCTTGAGAACAATAAAGACGTCCGTCTGTTCGGGCCCCATGGGATCTTCCGAAATTTCGGCGCGGCCGGTCTTGCAGATCACGCTCTCGATTTTCGGGAACTGGCGCAATTGTTTTTCCATGAAATCAGCGACCCGCACCGAGCCTTCGATCGAGGCGTTGGGGAGGCGGACCACATTGATGGCGATCGCGCCCTCATCCAGTGTCGGCATGAATTCCGTCCCTATAAAGGGAATGGCGCCCAGTGAGGCGATGAGGATTCCCCCCGCCAGCCCCAGAGTCAGGCCCGGGCGCCGCATGGCCCGGTCAAGCAGGGCCAGATAGCCGTGATGAAATTTTTTGATAAACCCGAATTCACGCTCCGGTTCCTGTTTGAGAGCCAGGTCGGCCAATACGGGAATGGTTGTGAACGCGACACCGAGCGACACCAGCAGGGCGATCAGCAGGGTCAGCGCGAGCGGGGCGAACATTTTTCCCTCAATGCCCTGCAGGGTGAACAGCGGAACCAGGATAATGGCGATGATCATCACGGAAAAGGCCACCGGACGGCCGACCTCCTGGACGGCCTCGGTGATGACGGTTCGCCGTGGTTCATGCAGGCGCAGGGCTAATTGGCGACGGATATTTTCGATCACAACAATCGAGGCATCCACCACCATGCCCACCGAGAAAGCCAGTCCGCCCAAACTCATCAGGTTGGAACTGAGCCCAGCCCAGCCCATGAGGATGAAACTGACGAGGAAGGTGAGTGGAAGGGATAGCACCACAATCAGGGCGGTTCGCATCTCAGCAATGAAGAGGAACAGAATCAGGATCACGAAGAGCGAACCTTCCATCAAGGCGGTCATGACGGTCGAAATGCAGGCCTTGACCAGCGAGGTTCGGTCGTAGAAAACATTGACCCGAACTCCTTCGGGAAGCGTGCTGCGGACCTTGTCCAGGGCTTCCTTGACGCGGGCAACCACCTCGCGGGAATTTTCACCCTTCAGCATGATGATCATTCCCGCCACGACTTCGCCGCGGCCATCCCGGGTGACGGCGCCCTGGCGGGGCTCGGTGCCGATCACCACCTCGGCCACATCCTTCACGCGCACCGGGGTGCCATCCATCGCCTTGATCACCAGTTGCTCGATATCGGGAATGTCCTTGAGCAGCCCCACGCCCCGCAAATAGACCTGTTCCCAGCCGCTGACGAGGACGCCCCCGCCTGCGTTGGCATTACCGCGCTCGACGGCGGCGGTGACCTCGGCGACGGTCAGTTTGTATTGGGCCAGCTTTTCGGGAGTCAACAGAATCTGATACTGCCGTACCGAACCCCCGAAACTGTTTACCTCGTTGACGCCCGCCACCGGTTTGAGCATCGGGGCCACAAGCCAGTCCTGGAGGGTGCGGAGTTCCATGGCGTTGTGCCGGTCGCTTTCCAGGGTATATTGGAAAATTTCACCCAATCCGGTGCTGAGCGGCCCCAACTCGGGTTCCGCTCCAGGGGGTAACTGGTCCCGGGCCATGGCCAGTCGCTCGAATACCACCTGACGTGTCCAGTAGGTGTCCACCCCGTCCTGGAAGATGACGACTACCTGCGACAGGCCTGCCCGGGAGAGGGATCGCACCTGGGTGACTTTGGGAAGACCCCGCATCACCTGTTCAAGCGGATAACTGATACGCTGTTCGACATCAATGGCCGCTAATCCACTCGCCTTGGTCAGGATCATGACCTGGGTGTTGGTGACGTCCGGGAATGCATCGATGGGGAGGGTTTTCCAGGCGACCAGCCCCGCTAGGGCGAGGGCGACAGTGCCAAGCATGACCATGAGTCGCTGGGCGAGTACGGCTTTTATGAGGAGGTTAAACAAACTGTGACTCCTTAATCCGCGCAACCGGCGCCCATTTTTTCGCGCAACACATCCGACTTGAGCAGAAAGGCGCCTTCGGTGACGACCTTCTGGCCCTCGACCAATCCCTCCAGGATTTCGATTGAATCGCTGAAGTGGCGTCCCTTTTTGACGGGGGTGCGGAGGTAGTAGTCATCCTTCAGATGAGTGAAAACAAAGCATTGGCCCTCGTCCTCCAGAACGGCATTACGGGGAACCGCCAGAACATCCTCGTTATGAGTCCAGGTCAGGTTGGCCTTGCAGAACATTCCGGGCCGGAGAAGGCCTTCCGGGTTGGGTATCAAGGCTCGTGCTTTGACGGTTCGGGTAGTTTCATCCATCGTGGCGCCGAGGGTTTCCAGAGTCCCCTTGAATGTTCGCTCGGGGAAAGCCCTGGTTTCAAGGGTTACTGACAGGGGTGTCTTGGCGGCAGCCTCAAGAACGGCGGCCAGGTCGCGCTCGTAGAGATCGAGCCAGACCCAGACGGATGAGAGATCCGATAGGGTCATGGCCGTCTGGCCGGGTTGAATACGATTCCCGGAAACCGCCTGCTTTTCAATCAAGGTTCCCGCATGGGGAGCCCTGAGGGCAAGGGTGCGCGGCGATTCTCCGGTGAGGGAGGAGATGTCAGATTCTGAAAATCCCAATGTTTTAAGGGTATGGGCGGCTGCATCCCGATCCGTCTTGATCGTTTTGTAGCGAATTTCGGCCTCGTCGGCTTCCGCTTGCGCCGAGACTTTTTGCTCAGCCAGTCCCTTTTCCCGTTGGTAGTGGCGCTGGGCCGTTCCGGTCAGGGCACGGTTTTTGACATAGGTACTGATGGCATCGCCCAATTCGGCGCTCTCGATTTCAGCCAGGATGTCGCCCGGCTTCATGAGTTTGCCGATGTCGCCCCTGACATTCCGAAGAATGCCGGGAACGGGGGAGGAGATTCGGACAGTGGCGTTTTCGTTGAGTCCGATTTCGCCGACTGCCGCGAGTCCCTGTTCCAGCTTCTGACGGGTGGCGGTGCCGAATTGAACCAGTGCCGGACTGTTGGTGCCGGGGGTGAGAAGCGCCGGTGCCAGTTTGACTACGCCGGGTTCATACCGGCATTCATCGCAGGTATAGATCAGGATTTTATGTTCGCACATCCGCGTCATCAGGTCGTCTTTCGGAGCCTCGGCCTGAGTTTGAAGAAGGGTGCCTGTCAGGCAGATGATGCTCGTTACTATCAAGTTTTGTGTTTTTGTCGTCATGGGTGTCCTCTGCTTAGGGTTGGTTAAAAAGTGTCAATCCTGTTGTTTCTCCGGTGAGTCGGCCTATCGAAGCCAGAACTTTGTGGTAGTCGGCCAGGGTGTTGATCCAGCGGGCGCGAAGACTCACAAAGGAACGCTCCGCGTCAACCCATTCAAGGGTGGAGAATTTCCCCTGTTCATAGCCGATTTTTGCCTTCTCCATGGCGACGCGAGCGGCGGGCAGGGCCTTGTCGCGCAGGGCCGCGATTTCCTGCCAGGCATTTTCCGCCGCCACGAGCAAGTTCTCATGTTCGGCTTGTTGCTGAAGCAGGGCGGCCTGTTTTAGCTGTTCGGCACGCGATACTTCGTGACCGGCTTTTTGAATGCCCGCCCGGTTCCGGTTAAAGAGGGGGATCGGCAGGGCGACGCCGCCCACCCAGGCAAATTCCTCATTGCTTTCGAAACGGCGCAAACCGGCCGAGACCACGAT
>CAYHEL010000172.1:0-3393 GCA_964355415.1 uncultured Verrucomicrobiota bacterium
AAGTACGTCGCCGGCGGCGAGGTGCAGGCCTACCAGCATGGCATGGCTCTGGCCCCGGTTCGGAGAATAGTGAAGCCCATGAATGGTGCTCATACCCGATTTTGCTTCAAGAATCCTGGCCCAAGTTTGATCCTTGCTTCCATCATCGACGAACAGGACTTCAAGATCCGGGATCGCACCCTGAAGGCGGTGCAACTCCTCGGCAAGAGGACGTATATTGTCCTCCTCGTTATAGACCGGAACTATTATGGAAACTTTCATGACCAGTCCTCTTTTGTCGTCTGACATGGTCTTTGTATCATGACTGAAGGAACGATTTCCAGAGCAAAGGGGGGAGGCATATGATAGAGAAATGGGGGAGATGTGTCGGCGGCGATCTCCGGAGCTTGACGAAGTGCTTGGAAAGGTGCTTCAATTTCAAATTCAGAAGAAGGAGCATGCAATGAGCGCGGAGTCAAGTGGATCAGAGTCGCGTTTCCCCGGGAAACTGGACGTAACGTTACGGGCGGGCGGATATTTCTTTGCGGTGGCAAATGTCATCTGTGTGGCCATCCTGGCCTGGGCTTATGTCTCCGTGAAACTGGAACGAAAGACCATCTCGGTGACGGGATCTGCGCGGAAGATGATTGTGTCGGATCTTGTCACATGGTCCGGTACGGTAACGGCGAATGACGCCGATCTTGTCCGTGCCTACGACACCCTGAAGCGAGAAACGGACAAAGTGAAGGCTTTCGTCATCTCCGAAGGCATTCCGGAGTCGGATCTCACAACGGCCTCCATCACGACGACGCGAAACTACAAGAAAGAGGTGATCAAAACACAATCAGGTCCATCCGGCGAGGCGCCTGAATCCCCATCCGTAATCACCAACGAGAAACTCGACTCCTATACCCTCACGCAGATGATCTCGATCAGTTCCACCAACATGGACAGGGTTCCGGCAATTTCCAGAAATGTGACGAGTCTGATCAAGGACGGAGTGCAAATCGACTCCGACCCGCCGCGTTACTTATATACCAAACTGTCGGAACTCAAGATCAACATGCTGGCTGAAGCCACACGGGATGCGACCGCCCGCGCGGGACAGATTGTCAACAACGCCAATGGGCGACTCGGCAAACTCGTGGAAGCGCGCATGGGTGTCATGCAGATCAATCCCAAGGGTGTGACGGCTACCTCGGGCGAGGGAATTAACGATACCACCTCCTACGAAAAGGAAATTACCTCAGTCGTGAGCGCCAGGTTTGAGGTGCAATGATTGATTCTTTCTGGGTGGTTGATTAGAGTCGCACCTACAAGTTGAAAGGATAACAGACGTATGCTTCGATTTCTGATGATGGTGTGTTTCATGGGGATTGTGTCCGGCTGTGAACTCCTGGGCGGTGGCGGGGGTGGCGGCGGAGGGGGAAGCCTGGGAGATATTGGGGACAATAACCCGAGTCTATACGTCGCATTGGGCGACAGTACAACCGACGGCAATAATGGCGGTGGGGCGCCCTATCCGCCACGTTTGGCGGCGATGACAGGGAAGACCGTCAACAATTTGGCGGCCCAAAACGAGTATTCGAGCGGGGGAGCCTCCAAAGTGGGGGGGGTGTTGACCAGCCAGAAACCTGCGGCCGTCCTTTTTCAGTTGGGCGCCGTGGATCTGATCAACGGACACAGCGTGGATAGCATTATCGGAAATCTTCGCTCAATTATCCAACAGTGCAAAGCCCATAAGACAATTCCCGTTGTGGCCACGTTGCAACCGATGATCGGCGCGCACAGCCGCTGGAGTGGCGTAACCAGGGATCTGAACAATCAAATCCGAAGTCTTGCTTCCTCCGAAGGCGCGAGACTGGCGGATGTGGAAGCCAAATTCGGCGACGGAACAAAACTGATTCTTGATGATGGACTGCATCCGAATGAGGAAGGCAACCAAGTCATGGCTCAGGCGTTTGCCGACGCACTTTGAGCGGTTATGATTCCGCTTCCCAGGACAAGATCGTTGTCATAGAACACGACGACTTGGCCCGGCGTGATCGACATCTGCGGGTCGTCAAACAGCGCCTCGACCTTCACCGCATCCGTCAAGGCGGATGAGGACATCCGCCCCACACCGTGAATCTCTGCCGGCGCGTCCTTGTGCTGCTGGCGGATCTTGGCTGTCACTCTGAGGGGTTTAGTGGGGGCCGAGGGAAGGCCGATCCAGTTCAGATCCGTTGCCGTCAGCCGATTTGTAAACAATTCCGAATAGGCCCCCACAACAACCGTGTTGGAGCAGGCATCGATGCGAACCACGTAGAGCGGAGCCGTCGTTCCTCCAATGCCGAGACCTTTTCGCTGGCCCACCGTGTAATGGATGATTCCGCGGTGTTGTCCCAGAATATGACCCTGGGTATCCATGATCGGGCCGGGCATCTGCTCCCGATCACTAAAAAGAACCCCGTAATCTTTGCTCTCAATGAAGTTCTGACTCTCCTGTTTGTCTGCCACATCGCCCCATCCAATTTCACGGGCCAGCGCCTTTACCTCGGGCTTCGTCATTTCGCCCAGCGGGAAAAGAACCTGGCTGAGCTGGTTCTGCGAAAGCCGGGATAGGAAGTACGTCTGATCCTTGGTACTATCAAGTGAGCGGCGAAGTAGCCATCTTCCGGATGAAGGATCGTGATCAACACGGGCATAGTGTCCGGTGGCGAATTTGTCGAAGGCGATACCCATTGCCCGTGCCCGTTCAAGTAGAAGGCCGAACTTCATCGTCCGGTTGCACCGAACGCAGGGGTTCGGGGTTCGTCCCGACCTATACTCCTCCCGGAAATAGTCCAAGACTTCGCTGGCATACTCAGAGGCAAGCGGAATGACATGGTGCGGGATGCCCAGCCTGTCGGCGAGTGACCGGGCGGCCTCAATATCGTGCGGCTCCCCGGGGCCATAGCAACCCGAACGGCCCTGGTCGGGAAGGGGCAGTGAGCCATCCCAGATCTGCATGGTCAGACCAACGACGCTATAACCTTGCTGTGCAAGCAAATAGGCGGCGACAGAGGAGTCGACACCTCCACTCAGTCCCACCGCCACCGTGGGTTTAGTTGAACTCGCCAATGACATAGGCACAGTATAATCGGCTTTTTGCCCCACTGTCTATTGCCTGTTGATGAAACGATGAACTATTTGTTAAAGTTGCGCCCTGTCCGGTAAGATAACAAGCATAATACGGAGGTACCATGAGCATACGGAAACTGAAGGCGGCCGTTCGTGATGTTCCCAATTTTCCGAAACCCGGAATCCTCTTCAAGGACATTACCCCGATCCTCAAGGACCCCAAACTCTTTCATGGGGCAGTGGATCTATTTGCAAAGCGACATCGTGGAAAGGGAATCCGGAAAATCGCCGTGATTGATGCCCGGGGATTTC
>CAYHEL010000172.1:3403-5724 GCA_964355415.1 uncultured Verrucomicrobiota bacterium
CTCAAAGCTGGCGTCGTTCCCATCCGAAAGAAAGGCAAGTTGCCGTATCAGGCGTATGAGGAGAGTTATGATCTTGAATACGGTTCCGCAACACTGTCAATCCATGTGGATGCCTTTGAACCGGGAGAACCGGTTCTCCTGATGGATGATCTCCTGGCCACGGGAGGGACGGCCAGCGCTTCAGCAAAACTGATCGAACGGGCAGGTGGCAAGATTGTGGAGATTGATTTTTTGGTCGAACTGGGTTTTCTAAATGGGCGTCAAAAACTTGTCGGCTACGAGGTGTTTGCACCCATCACGTATTGACCCACCCCTTCTCCTATCGTCTCGCGATGGCCACCAGGATGACGATGGTTACCATGAGCAGATACAGGATGGCGCTCATGACTCCCTGAGTGTCATTCTCCGGAATCGAGGATGACTGCGAGGCCACTGATTTGGCGACGGCTTTCATAATGATTTCCAACTCGTTGGTTTTATTCTCTGGAGGACCCAGATCAAGGAGGAAGAGATCCGTCCGAAAAGGGGGCCTGAATTTTCCTTTCGAGTCCGTAAGCATGTTTGTTCGCCATTCCGCATACAGATAATCCGGATCGAGGCCATACAATCGCTCCGAATACCGTCCGATGATCGCCACGTTATTTGTATCATCGGTCCGGAGGGTGATGGGATTATTGGTTTCCCCGTTCTGGAGTTTGTGAAGCAATAAATAGGTTGGCACGGAGTCGGTCTCCGATGTTCGCATGACGAACGTTTTCCCCGGGAGGGTATCCTGATCGCCTGACTCAGGGATCTCCTTGAATTCGGGGGGGAAAGAGAGGGATAGGTTTGTCTCCATTTCCAACGGGATGGAGAGGGCGGGCGAGGGGGACAACCAGAGGCAAACACTCAAGAACCCCACCAAGACAAACCGTGTATGGAATGACGGGATACTCATGAGGTGCTGGCGCTCATTGTGTTTCGACATGATCTAATCGGCTAATACAATCGTTTCGGCGATACCCTTGGCTTTTTCGGCGCCATTGACCAGTCCGATCATGGCTAGCGCGAATTCAAAGGTTGTCCCGGCACCCTGGCTTGTCAGAATCCGCCCATCAACGACTGTTCTTTGATCCAGCCTGTGAGTTGACGTGAGGCGGGATCCTGCGGCAGGATGACAGGTTACTTTCTTTCCGGTTAGAATTCCTGCGGCCTGAAGAACAAGAGGCGCCGCACAAACGGCGCCAATCCATTTTTCAGCGCGATGGAACTCGCGGATCGTCTCCAGCAAGGGGGCGAAATGAAGAAATCGCTCGACGCCGGGCGCCCCCCCTGGGATCATCAAGATGTCAAACTCGGATGGCTGAATCTCGGACCACGTTTTGTCCGGAAGAAGGCGAACTCCGCGCGACGCCGTGATGATGCCGGTATCCACTCCGACAACCAACACATCCCACTGTGCGCGCCGGAGAACATCGATGACGATGACCGCCTCCATTTCCTCGGTGCCATTGGCAACGGGAACCAGAACTTGGGGCATACTGATCTCCTTAATCATTCCTGCGGCCGCCCAATAATCCGGAGCGGAAGAGGTAATAGAGAAGAGTCAACAGGGCTGTCACCGCCGAGGCCACATAGGTCAGGAACGCGGCGTTCAAGACGCGGGCGGCGTCCTCCTGCTCGCGGTACGTGACGATGCCGGACATGACCATGAGGTGTTTGGCCCTGGCGCTGGCATCCCATTCCACGGGCAGGGTGATAATCGAGAAGACAACCGTGATGCTGAAGAGGATGATTCCGATCAGGTACATCCGCGGGTTATTCATAAACATCCCCAGGATGAAGAAAATGTAGGATCCGTAACTCCCTATCTGGGTGGCGGGAACAAGGGCTGAGCGTAGTCCAAGCCACATGTAGGCCGAGGCGTGCTGGAGGGCATGCCCGGCCTCATGGCAAGCGACCCCGATGGAGGAGAGCGACGGCGAATCATACACCCCTGAGGAGAGACGCAACGTCCGCGAGGTTGGGTCATAGTGGTCGCTCAGGAACCCATCGGTTCGTTCGATGGTCACATTGGTGACGCCGTTCCGAGTGAGCAATTGGCGTGCGGCTTCCGCCCCGGTCAGGCCCGAGGATGCCATCACTTGCGAGAATCGGGCAAACGTTGATTTGACTTTGAACGAGGCGATCAAGGCAAAGATGATCCCCGGCGCAGCAAACAAAAAATAGAGTGGATCAAACATCATGGCGTTATCCTTCTTTCTACACTTTGGGCACTTCCTACAACGTGTATCAGTTAAACAAAAAAAGTATGGTCTGACAAGTGGCAGGCAGGGGTCAAG
>CAYHEL010000173.1:0-5669 GCA_964355415.1 uncultured Verrucomicrobiota bacterium
ATGGCGGATACATCCCGGGGTGTGATCACGGGGTTCCGTCCGATGTCTCCTGGCCCGACTACGTTGACTATGTCAAGTTACTGGCCCGGGCCACCGGCTGGCTCATGTGAGTGGTTGCTAGACAATGGTCTGCATGCTGTCCGCGTCGAAGAGATGCGCCCGCGTCAGGCGCAGGGCCACCGGCATGTCGGCGCCCACGCGACACTCCCGATGAGAGTCCACCCTGGCTATGAACGTATGCGCCCCCGCGCTGAGGTACACATACGTCTCAGAGCCCATCGGTTCGACAACATCCACCCGCGCCGTTATCCGGGGCGCCCCATCAACCGCCTCCGCCGAAGGCGATCCCACATCCTCGGGTCGAACTCCGAAGATAATCCTCTTCCCGCGATAGACGCCCGCTCGATCCTTCCATTCCGCGGGGAGCGGAATGAGGACGTTCCCATCCCTGAACACCAGACCGCCTGAATCGCCGTCCAGAACACCCGCGAGATAATTCATGGGGGGCGTGCCGATAAATCCAGCCACGAACATATTCTTCGGCCGGTCATAGAGATCACCCGGCTTGTCCACCTGTTGGATCACCCCGTCCTTCATCACCACAATACGATCCCCCATGGTCATCGCTTCGACCTGGTCGTGTGTGACGTAGATCATGGTGCTGGCAAGGCGCCGGTGCAGTTTGCTGATTTCCGCCCGCATCTGAACGCGCATTTTGGCATCCAAGTTCGACAGCGGCTCATCAAAGAGGAATACGGCGGGCTTACGCACGATGGCCCGCCCCACGGCGACACGCTGCCGCTGGCCGCCGGACAGGGCCTTGGGCCGCCGCTCCAGCAGTTCCCCAATGCCCAGGATGTCGGCCGCATCGCGCACCCGCCGGTCGATTTCGGATTTCGGGAACTTGCGCAGCCGCAGGCCGAAAGCCATGTTCTCATAGACGGTCATGTGCGGGTAGAGCGCATAGTTCTGGAACACCATCGCGATGTCGCGATCCTTGGGCGGGACGTCGTTCACGACGCGATCCCCGATACGGATGATTCCGTCGGTGATCTCCTCCAACCCGGCAATCATGCGCAAGGTGGTCGACTTGCCGCAACCGGACGGCCCGACGAACACCACGAACTCTCCACCGGTAATATCCAGCGAGAAATCCCTCACGGCGCGCACGCCGCCCTCATACGTCTTGCACACGTTCAGCAGACTCACTTTGCCCATGGCTTCTCCTCGCTTCTATCCCAGACGCATAGAGTGTCCGTCCCTACTGACTCGTTCATAACATCTCCCGCAGTTTTGGGGTATCAAAAAGGGAATTACTTCGATGTTTCCTGCCGGGTGCCGCTGATGTGGCCTGTGAAGGTCACGCCTGTGGGGGTTGTCTCCATCCATCATTTAGCGAAGGAGGATCTCTTTGTGATCTTTGTGGCCTTCCTGTTCAAACTCTTCATCTTGCCGTTAACCGGATGCGCACAGAAGAATTTTTCACACCCGCTTCGCTCAAGTTCACGAAGGTCACGAAGAAGAAGAAAGACTGATCCGGTGTAAATGTGGCGGTATTTTGTATTCTGGCAGGATCCCGGGTCGATCCTGTGGCGCCCATCCATGCTCTCGCCAGAATAAAAAATCCCGCCACGGTTCCTTGTTGAGCATTGAGTGCTTGATTCATGCTTGAAACTAAACTTCCCCTCCCCTAAAGTAATGATATGAATATGACAGAATGTATTTTCCTTGATCCCGCGATTATGCTTGGCAAACCGACTATTCGCGGGACTCGGATCACCGTCGAACTCGTTCTCAGGAAATTGGCTGAGGGTGCCACCACCACCGAACTTGTTGAGGCCTATCCACAACTTACGCTCGACTCCATTCATGCGGCCATGACCTATGCGGCTGACGCACTCGCACATGAGGAACTTGTTTTCGCTACCGTCTGAAATCGAGGTTTTTGATATCCATGCTCTTCCTCGCCGATGAGAGTTGTGATGCCTGCATGACCCGCATCCTCCGGGAAGACGGTCATGATGTCCTTGCCGTATCTGGCATTCATCAAGGCGCAAACGACTCGACCGTTATTAATCTTGCCCTCAGTATGTCTCGAATCTTACTCACTGAAGATAAAGATTTTGGGCAACTTGTTTATGCATCCGGCCATGGACACTGTGGGGTCATCCTCTTGCGTTATCCTTTTCCATTGCGACGCCACATAACCGAACAACTTTCAACGCTTGTGCGAAATCGTGGAGAATCACTCGCCCGTTCCTTTACCGTCATCGAACCTGGACGAATACGCATTCTTGCTGGGTAAACGTTTCGACCAGGATTCATGAGTCACCGGCCGCGCACAGAAGAATTTTTCACACCCGCTTCGCTCAAGTTCACGAAGGGCAGGAAGAAGAGAAATACTGATCCGGTGAAAATGTGGCGGTATTTTGTATTCTGGCAGGGTCCGGGACGATCCCGTTGCGCCCATCCATGCTCCCGCCAGAATAAAAAACCCGCCACGCTCCTTTGAAGAGGAGTCGAAGACTGTGGGGACAGATACTACAGAAGCCAGGCGTGGGATGATGCCGAGAACGGAATTGTCCTTGCACAGTGCGGGGGCGTACTCCACAATGAGCTTATGAAGACTTTAACCATCACGGAAGGTAGAGGCCGGCTCGGCTACTGGCTCAAGCAGGCTATGCGCGGGGATGACATCGGCTTCGTTTTTGATGGGAAAGTTGTCGCCCTGCGCCCTGTTGAGGTGTACTCCTCTGATTATGCACTCCAGGAATACGGCTTGAGCGAGCGCGAAATGGCAGTGGCTGAAAAACGGATTCGCGGCGATATCCAATCCGCGCGCGCCGACGGGGGAGTTACGCGATTCACCGGGGGACGGCATGATTTCCATTGAACTGACCAAACGGTTCAAGAAGATGGTCAGGGAATCGGGTCGGGAAGCTGAAGTGTCGGCCACGTTGAGACTCGTTCAGGACGGATTCGGAAACCCGCATGCGCACGCGGGAATTTCCATCCGAAAGCTGGGTGGCCCGATTTACGAATGCCGGACCGGCTTGGAGTGGCGACTGATCTTCATGGCGCAAAAAGGAATTCTCACTTTCGACTTCGCCGGGGATCATGACGAGATTCAACATTATCTTCGTGGTCACCGAAAATGATATACGCCTCCTTCAGAAGAATTTTCAACCCCCGCTCCGCTCCCTTTCCATTACCCTCAAGTCTTAAGGAAGACTTCACTATTGCCCCATGACCTTTGCGCACCTTTCAGTATGCTCGGAAATCGCATGCGTCAATGTTTCGAGGAATGGCGAGTTGTTCATTTCAGCAACCGCCTTCAGGGTGGGTTCCAAAGAGTCCACGACATGCCGGATCAGGGCGGTTACAAGGGCCGTTACGCGCTCGGGCAGCAAGCCGGCCTCCACCGCCCATTTATCCCAGTGATACCGATCAATCTCGTGGAGCCGGTAGGTGCCGCCGATTTTCATCGCCAGTTTCACTTTTCTGGATTTTGGGTCGCGCTGGTATGGGAGAAAGGACGCCAGATCATACAGCGGCGCCAGACGGACGCAACTGCCCGCAGCGTGAAGAAGCGAATAGTTTTTCGAATGCCCGTCGGTTCCCGCGATGACCCAGTTGAATGCCAGAGCCATGACGAAGCGATCAATATCATCGGCAGGATGATCCGAAAACCGGCCGAGAAGTCCCGTGATGTCCGCCGCGGACGGCCCCCCGTCAGCCTGATATTTTTGATGGGGAAAGCGGCCCAATGCCTGACAGGTGTCTTCCTGATGCCAGCGTAGAATGGAACCTGAATGAGTCGCAGTCCGGTCATACCGCTTCACGCACAGGATTCTCTTGCCCGCGATTTCAAGCACGCTGCTCTCGGCTCTGATCAACCCGATTCTCGATGCAAGTTGGAGACAGAAATGTTCGTTCAAGGCATGCTCCTCAAAATCCCCCAACTGCGGCTTGAGAATGTGGGTGGACGGAATCCGCCCGCCTGGAACAAACCACTGCCCTTCCCTGAGATGAAGCGCGTCTTTCGTTTGCGCACCCGCCAGACTGAACCGGCCTTCAATGAGCATGGGGATCGCACGCGACTGCGAAGTGAGATCCAGCATGCGCTTCGCCAGATCGTCTTCTGTAAGCGGTGTGAGAAAGTCCAGTTTTCCCGACAGAATTTCGCCCAACCGCTCCGGGCGGACAAACTGGAGGGCTCCAGCACAATCCTCACCCACATATTTGATAATATCGAACGGGTTCCTGGGAGACACTTGAAACCGTTTTCCCCAGGCCTCGATGACAGCCGGATTGTCAGGCAACAGGCCTTGCAGAAACGGACGAATGCTCTCATCGGGGTGGTTTTTTTTTGCCAAGGGCAGGGAGAGTGACACGGGAAAACTGTCTGAAGCAAACTGCCATGAGGTCTCGTAAGTCAGGGAAATTTCATCCTTTTTCCGGTCATAACCGAGACTGCCAACCTGCTTGGGACCATACAGAATGTGGAGTGTCTCCTTCATCACATCAGAGTCCCTCCAGCGACAGGACTGTTACTTTGGAGAAACGCCTCCAGATTGATCTCCAGTGCTCGCAGCGTTTTCAAGACCAAGCCCGACTCCACAGTCTCCTTGCCTTTTTCAAGATGGCCGATCCAGAGGCGGCTCACGCCCGCTTTTTCAGCTAATTGAGTCTGCGACCACCCACGTTGTTTCCGCTGATCCCGAACGAGTTCGCCTATCGTGCCAACTGTCTTAATCCTCATAAACAAATAAATAGCATTGTATGCATTCGATTGCAATGCGGAATGTGAATACGATCGCAGACATAATTATTAATGCATTCGACCGCATGCATTTAGAGGTTATTGTCCAGGGTTCTTGCAGGGACTGTCCCTTGAACCCCCAAGGAAATCAGGGACGGGTTGACCCTCCAATTAGTTTCCTTTTAGTGGGCGTGGTGCAGTTGCGTTTTCGCAATACCGATCAATGATTTCAACGCCGCATTGACGGCATTCTCGTCCGGGAAAAACCGCGCCACATCGGGGGTAAGAAGGACAAGATTTGTACCCGCCTGAAATTTCTTGGCATATTTCCCACGCACGCCCGTGAGTTTGGATAGATCATATTCCGGGCGCAGATCATCGTCCAAACCTCTACTATTTACCTTCTTCATAATATTTCCGCTCCTGTCGAGTTGTACTTCTTGCACTGATGATTCGAATGGTTTCACCACGATCCGTGTGCGATACGATTAAGACCCGCCGGAATTGATCCAATCCCACGGTAATAAACCGATGTTCCTCTGCCGAGTGATCCGGATCGTGGCTCGTAATGGAAAGCGGATCGGAAAAAATCATCGCCGCCTCGTGAAAACTCACCCCGTGCTTTTTTAAATTAACGGCAGCTTTTTTCGAATCCCACTCAAAATTCATTCTCAAACTTTACAAGATCATGTCAAAAATCGCAATTGATTATCCGTTTCCTAACCGGTCGTTCACAGAAGAATTTTTCACACCCGCTTCGCTCAAGTTCACTAAGAACACGAAGAAGAAAGACTGATCCGGAGAAAATGTGACGGTATTTAGTAGTCTGGCAGGATCCCGGTCGATCCTGTTGCGCCCATCCATGCTCCCGCCAGAATAAAAAATCCCGCCACGCTCCTTTGAAGAG
>CAYHEL010000174.1:0-5642 GCA_964355415.1 uncultured Verrucomicrobiota bacterium
GACTAGGTCTGGCGTCCCAAGTAAAGGTATTTGCCACGGGGTGTCTGGGGCCCTGTGCGGTCGGCCCGGTGGTCGTGGTTTATCCCGAAGGGACGTTCTACGAGAATCTCACGCCAAAGAGCGCGATCCGCGTTGCCCGGGAACACCTCAAAAAAGGGAAGATTGTGGAAGAGTTTGTCCACAAGAAGGATCCGTCCAAAACCCCCGTGCCGGCCATGAAGGACATCGAGTTCCTGAACAAGCAGACCAAGATCGTCCTGCGCAATTGCGGCATCATCGATCCCCTCAGCATTGAGGAGTATATCGGGCGCGACGGGTATCTGGCGTTGGCCAAGGTCCTGACCGCAATGAAGCCTGACGAGGTCATTGAGACCATCAAAAAATCCGGCCTGCGAGGACGGGGTGGGGCGGGGTTCCCGACCTGGATGAAATGGAGCCTGACCCGCAAGGCGGCGGGCGATGAGAAGTATATGCTTTGCAACGCTGATGAGGGCGACCCGGGCGCGTTCATGGACCGTAGCGTGCTGGAGGGCGACCCCCACAGCGTGATCGAGGCCATGGTTATTGGTGCCTATGCGGTGGGGGCTTCAAAAGGGTTCGTGTATTGCCGTGCGGAATATCCGCTTGCGGTGGAACGGTTGACCAAAGCCATTGAAAGCGCCCGGGCGGCCGGCTTTCTCGGGAACACCATTTTTGGATCGGATTTTAATTTCGACCTCGAAATCCGAATGGGTGCGGGCGCTTTTGTCTGCGGTGAGGAAACCGCGCTGATGACGTCCCTCGAGGGACAGCGCGGCGAGCCGCGCCCGCGTCCCCCCTTCCCGGCGAACAAGGGACTCTGGGGAAAGCCAAGCGTCTTGAACAATGTGGAAACTTATGCCTCCATCCCCGCCATCATCAACCGGGGTGCAGATTGGTTTGCCTCGTTTGGAACCGAGAAGAGCAAGGGCACGAAGGTGTTCGCGCTGGCTGGCGCTGTGACGATGACGGGGCTGGTGGAAGTGCCGGTGGGAACCCCGCTCGGCGAGATCATCTACGATATCGGGGGCGGCATCCCCAACGGCAAGAAGTTCAAGGCGGCTCAGATTGGCGGGCCCTCAGGCGGGTGTATCCCTCGCCAGCACCTCAATGTGCCGGTGGACTATGAATCTCTGGCGGAACTGGGCGCGATTATGGGATCGGGCGGTTTGATTGTCATGGATGAGGACACCTGCATGGTGGATGTGGCTCGCTATTTCCTGGACTTTGTTCAGGATGAGTCCTGTGGAAAGTGCGTGCCCTGCCGCGTGGGAACCAAGCGGATGCTCGAGATTCTCGACCGGATTTGCGAGGGCCATGGCGAGATGGAGGACATCGATCGCCTGATCTCGCTGGGACACCAGATTCGTGACACGGCTCTGTGCGGACTCGGCCAGACGGCCGCCAACCCGGTTCTCTCGACAATCCGGCATTTCCGGCACGAGTACGAGGCCTATATCCGGCAGAAGCATTGCGAAGCCGGGATTTGCCCCGGGTTGGTTCGGGCCCCCTGCCAGAGCGCCTGTCCCGCCCATGTGGATGTTCCGGGATTTGTGTCGCTGGTCGGAGAGAAACGGTATTCCGAAGCGTTGAAACTGCATCGCGAGCGTAATCCGTTTGCCTCGGTTTGCGCCAGGGTCTGTTTCCATACCTGTGAGGATAAGTGCCGCCGGGCCTCGCTCGATGACGCCGTTTCGATCCGGGGCATCAAGCGCTACATGGTGGATCAGGAACTCAAGCCCCTGATTCCCCCCGTGCGGGACAATAAGGAGAATGCGCGGCGAAAGGTGGCCATCATCGGCGCGGGTCCGGCAGGCCTGTCCTGCGCCTATTTCCTGGCCCGACTGGGATATCAGCCGAAGGTCTTCGAGGCGGAACCGCGTCCCGGGGGCATGCTGGTACAGACCATCCCGGCCTACCGGTTACCGCGCGAGTTGCTGGCGCGGGAAATCCGGATGATTGAGCGGATGGGGGTGGAGATCAAGACGGGCAAGAAACTCGGTCGCGACTTCACTCTGGAGTCCCTCAACAAGCAGGGGTATGACGCCGTCTTTGTGGCGGTTGGTGCGCCGGATGGGGTCCGTGTGGAGATGCCGGGCAGTGACGCCCGGGGCGTGGTTGAATCCATTGCCTTCCTTCGTGAATATAATCTCAGGGGGTCTGTCAAGGTGGGCAAGAAGGTGATCGTAGTCGGTGGCGGAAACGCGGCCATAGACGCCGCTCGGACCGCGCTGCGCCTGGGTGCCGCAGTGACGGTGGTGTACCGGCGCACCGAAGCTGAAATGCCGGCTTATGCCGAGGAAATCGAGCAGGCTCGCCAGGAGGGGGTTATCCTGCAGACGTTGACCGCGCCAGAGGAAATCATTGTCAAGAACGGCGCCGTTGCGGGGATGCGTTGCCGCCGGATGAAACTGGGCGAGTTTGACCGATCCGGCCGTCGCCGCCCGGAAGGGAGCGGGGAGGAACTGGTGTTGGATGCCGACCAGGTCATTCTGGCCATCGGCCAGACACTGGATGCCCAAAAGGTGATTGGCGATCTTCCGGTTGAACTGATTGGCAAGAGCCAGATCATGGCGGAGGCCCTGACTGGGAAAACAAGTGTTCCCTGGCTCTTTGCCGGTGGCGATGCCGCCGTGGGTCCATCTTCGGTGGTGGAGGCCGTCGCGTCCGGCGAACGTGCGGCTGTTGGGATGGATGCGTACCTGACGGGTGAATCGCACGCCTTCTGGCGGCGCGAGGCGGTCGTGGAGACCGGGTTTGATCCCGATGCAGATCCCCGGATGGATCCGCGCGGCGCACTGGTGCTGTTGCCGGCGGAACGGCGGACAAATAACTTTGACGAAGTGGAGCAATCCTGGTCGGAGACCGAGGCCGTACGACAGGCCCGCCGGTGCCTCCGGTGCGACTACAGGGCGAAGGAAGAAAGCGAGAGTGTGCCATGCCGAAAGTGACCATAGACGGGACTCTAGTGGAGGTTCCCGCGGGAACCTCGATTCTTAATGCGGCAAAATTGGTTGGGGTCAGGATTCCTACGCTGTGCCACATGGAGGATGTTCATGCCATCGGGGCCTGCCGCGTTTGCGTGGTGGAAGTGGAGGGCGCCAAGACCCTCGCTGCCTCCTGTGTCATGCCGGTGGCTGACGGGATGAATATTTCAACCCACACCAAGCGGGTTCGCGAGGCGCGGCGGACGGTGGTGGAGTTGTTGTTATCCGAGCACAATGGCGATTGCCAGGTGTGTGACCGAAACAACGATTGTGAACTTCAGGCTCTGGCCCATGAGATCGATATTAAGTCGATCCGGTTCGAAGGCGTGAAAACTGCCGCAGGCCTGGATACGAGTACGCCGGGTGTGGTTCGCGACAGCGGCAAGTGCATCAAGTGCCGGAGGTGCGTGGCCGTGTGCGGGCAGATCCAGTCCGTGGGGGCCTTGTTCCCTCAGTTTCGCGGTTTCAAAACGGTGATCGGTCCGGCATTCGGGGCGGATCTTGACACAGTGGCCTGTGTCCAGTGCGGACAGTGCGCGGCGGTGTGTCCTGTGGGGGCCATCACCGAAAAAAGTCATATTGCCGAGGTGTGGAAGGCGCTGGACGACAAATCCAAAACCGTGGTTGTCCAGGTGGCGCCGGCAGTGCGCGCCTCACTCTGGGAATGTTTCGGGATGGAGCCGGGAACTCTGGTGACGGGCAAGATGGTGGCGGCCTTGCGGAGGCTCGGCTTTTCAGCGGTGTTTGACACCAATTTCACCGCCGACCTGACCATCATCGAAGAAGGGCACGAGTTGTTGCACCGCCTGACCCTGGCGGTCAAGGATAAGAAGCCCGTGGCGCTGCCTCAGTTCACCAGTTGTTCGCCCGGCTGGATCCGCTTCATGGAGTATTTCTATCCGGAAATGCTGCCGTACCTCTCCTCCTGCAAGTCGCCCCAGCAGATGTTTGGCGCGCTGGCGAAAACCTATTGGGCCGGGAAAGTCGGAAAGAGGACGGAAGACATCGTTGTGGTTTCGGTGATGCCATGCCATGCCAAGAAGTCCGAATCCGAAAGGCCGGAGATGAACGACAGCGGCGTGCGGGATGTGGATGTGGCACTGACCACCCGTGAGTTAGGCCGGATGATCAAGGAGGCGGGAATCGACTTCAATGCGCTTCCTGATGAGGGAATGGATTCCCTCATGGGCGCCTCAACCGGTGCGGCGGATATTTTTGCAAATAGTGGCGGGGTGATGGAAGCGGCGCTCCGGACAGTGTGGGAGGTCGTCACCGGGCGGGAGTTGCCGTTCTTAAATCTCCATGTTCCGCCCCTGATGGGGTTGAGCGGGATCAAACAGGCGGAAGTGACAGTCACCGGCACGCTTCCGGCGTGGTCCTTTCTGGAGGGGGTCACCGTCAAGGTGGCGGTGGCGTCCAGCCTCAGCAATGCCAAGGTGCTGGTGGACAAAATCAAGGCGGGCGACGTGTCGTATCACTTCGTGGAAATCATGACGTGCCCCGGCGGCTGTATCGGCGGGGGCGGCCAGCCACGCAAGACGACCAACGAAGTCAGGCAGAAGCGGATCAACGCCATCTACAGTGAGGATGAGGGGAAGAAACTCCGGAAATCACACGAGAACCCGGAGGTCCTCAAGATTTATGCGGAGTTTCTGGGCGAACCTCTAGGCAAGGTTTCGCATCACCTTCTTCATACGGAATATGGCGCCCGGCAACGGGTCTAAACCCATGAGGGCGGGGACGGCTCTCCGAGTCGGCTACGGAGGCCTCGGAGAGGCCTCCCTACCCTGATCCTGTACAGACAATCTGGAGGAATCAAAACGAAGTATTTTCTACACCAAAGTTCTGTCTAAGAATGTTAAAACTTTAACGTTAAACATTTGACAGGCTTTGGTGCAATGGTGTAAACGTCTTTCCTTTTGAAAAGAAGATCCGTTATGAACACTGATGATATGACCAGTTTAAAAATTCCGGTGGCGGTGGTTCGGCGGATGCCGAAATACCTGACCCAGGCCCAATACTTGCGACAGGAAGGGGTGCAGTGGGTGTCGTCCTTGTCCCTGGCTGAGACGCTGGGGCTGACGAGTTCGACGGTGCGTCAGGACCTTTCACACATTGATTTTCAAGGGGTTTCCAAGCGAGGGTATTCAACGGCGGGTCTGGAAGCCGCCCTGGCCCGGACTCTCGGAGTTGATCGTGACATCACCTGCATCCTGGTCGGCGCCGGAAACCTGGGCCGGGCCCTTGCCCTGCATGAGGGATTCGGGCGGCAGGGCTTCAAGATTGTCGGCGTGTTTGACAGTTCTCCCGCCGTTGTGGGGAAAAAGGTTGGACGCTTTATTGTTCGACCCATGTCGAGCCTGGTCGCCGTGGTGGCGGAGCAGAAAGTGGAGATCGGCATCCTGTCCGTTCCGCACGAGGCGGCACAAGCTGTGGCCGACCAGTTGATTTTGTCGCGAGTGCGCGGGTTGTTGAACCTGACCACCGCGCATCTCCGGACGCCGTCGGCGGTACCGGTGGTGGATACCCGCGTTTTGTCGAGTTTGAGGGAATTGGCCTATGCGGTGAGGAGTCGGTAGGCAAAGGTGATTAAGATTAGAAAGGAAGCATGATGAGTAATCCAATGGAGCAGTTGCT
>CAYHEL010000175.1:0-5633 GCA_964355415.1 uncultured Verrucomicrobiota bacterium
TCGCCATCGGCAGTCCGGAGGGGTTGATGTTCGCACGGGCTTTCGCCGTCGGGGGGCACCCCTTCACCGAGGCGCTGGCCAAGGTCAAACAGATCCAGGCGCCTCAGGCCGAAAACCTGAAACTCACGGGGGCCAGCGTGCTTGACGACGCCGATCCGGCCGTCAACGCGGCAATGAAACGCGTGGCCGATTTATGGTGCTCCGAATTCCAGTCCTGCCTCGCCGTGTTCAACAGCCTGTTTCCCAAACCCGCGGATCGTCCGACACGCGTGGTTCTGTCCGGCGGCGGATCGCTCCTGACCGGGTTTCCGCGCTATGTCGCCCAGAAAACGGGATTCGAGGTTGTCACGGACATTCATCTTCCGACCAACGGCAAGTGCCAACCTCCGGCCATTTGGGCGATCGCGGCGGGCCTGGCCTGCGCGGGGGGACCCCCGAGGACGTGCGGCATCAGTTTTCTTCCAAAGGCCATCCGCGAGGAACAGATGTTTCGCCGGGAAAAACCCTACTGGCTGGCCGTCGGCGTGGTGGCGGCCCTCATTCTCATGGTGAGCCTGATCGGCGGGTATTTCGACTTCAAGCGCATGGAGCGACACTTGAACACTCAACGCACCAGTCTGGAACGCAGGCGGGATCTGGTCGCACGAATCGAGTCAGCCCAAAATCAGGGCAACCTGATTCGCGATATGGCCGCCCCTGTGGATACCCTGATACGCATCGGACCCACCGTCCGGGATGTCATGTCCATCGTGGCGGCGGCCAAACATCCCAACGATTGGATATCCCTGGTCTGCGACGGGGGTTCCTATCAATTCAAGAATCCCTCCGTCGACACAAACAAGACCTCCCGGTTCGACCACATCATCATCGAGGGATTCACGCCGAAACTCGATTTCTCCACCGTGCTGTCGTTGATCGACCGCCTCGAGGAGATCAAGTTGATTGCGGCTGCCGACCTGTTGAGCGACGACAAACTGGCTCAACCGGATAAGGGCGACATCCAGGGATCCGACCGGCGCATCAAGCGGTTTGTCATCGACGTGAAAGTGGGCGCCCCGTGAACCTCGGCATTCAGGGAAAAATCTCGGAGCGGCAGCAGGTGGTGGCGATCATCCTGGCCGTGGGCGCCATCCTGTTCATTCTCTGGTACTTCCTTTTGTTGCCCATGAACCGGCAACGGGATGCCATGGAGCAGGATATTGATTCCATGGCCGCTGAACTCGCGCAGAAGAATTTCCTTCTGGGCGAAGACGCGCTTCAGCAAAAACTGGAGACGGAAGTCGGGCGCTACACGACGCTCGAAAAGGAATGGCAGGACACCGTGTCCCAACTGGGAACACTGGCGTCACAGGATGACGCCGCCACATCGAGCGTGGGTCATATTGATTTCAAGGTTGCGCTCTTTACCGTCCGTCAACGGTTGCTGCTCAAATCCCGCACGCTGGGCATCAGCCTTCCCAAGGACTTGGGGGTCGATGAAGCCATTGTCAGTAACGAGGACGCCTTTCAGCGGATGCTTCAACTCAGGGTCGTGGAGAAGCTGGTGGATCTCGCCCTGGATCTCAAGATCAAGACGGTTCGCAGTCTCCGCCCCCTCCCCCCCGTTCCGCACCGGGTCGGCGCCAATCAGGCTGAATATTTCCGCGAGTACCCGGTCGAACTGGACGTGTATGGAACCCAGGACAACCTCTATGAACTCCTGGCCACGGTGACGGAGCCGGGACATGTGTTTGTTCTTCGGGGCCTCCGCGTGGAACCGACGGGACGATCCCGTTCCGACCTGTTGAATATCAAGGCCGTCATGAGCGCGCTGGTCTTTCTGAAAAATCCGAAGGAACTCTCCAGCGCGCCGATCAAGACCAGAAACGACCGGCCCCGCCAGCCCATGGGACATTGAGACAATGGACAATTTTTGGATATGGTTGAAACGAGCGAACGCCCGAGCGGTGTTCTTCTGCCTGCTGATCGCCCTGATGACGGTCACGGCATGGTGGGGGTGGAAACTGACAACCCCGATCCGGACAACCCCGTCTCCCGCAACCGGAATTCGTCATGACCGTCCGACTCCCGGGCTGGGCCTTCTCGCCTACCTTCGGGCTCAACAGACAGCCGGAACCAGTCGTGCCGCCGATCTTTTCACCCCGGCGGATGCGCCTTCTTCACCGAATAAGCCGCCCAAACCCGAAGTCTCCGATCCCCCACCGAAACCTGAGGCGCCGGTGCCGGTGCCGACGCCAACGCCAACGCCGACGCCGCGCAGGGAGATCGTCCGAGTCACCTATCGCGGATTGATGGTGCGCGGGGATGGAGTCCCTGTGGCTCTGATCTCCGATTCCAGAAGCGGCCACTCCGCCTTCTATGCTCAGGGAACCAATTTGTTCGGATTGATACTCACAACCATCGAGGCTGAAACGCTGGGAATGAGTCTTCCCGATCACTCCTCCATCACCTTGAAACGCGGGATTTCCCAATCCTTGCCGGAGACCCGTCATGCCAACTGAGGATCACCCGAACACCGCCGAAACGCGATTATTCACCGATCATCTGATGCTTGAATTGGGACAGGCCCTGGTCGAACACAACCGGCTCAGTCGCGAGCAAATCGATGAATTAAAGGTGCGGTGCGCCCTGACCGGCGACCGGCTCGACACGCTGCTGGTCAAGGATCGCTTCGTGCCGGAATCGGATGTCCTGGATACCCTTTCGGCCTTGACCCACATCCCTCATCGCAACGTCGCGGACTTCCGGATCACTCACGAGGAGGTCAGTCGGCTCCCCCCCAAAGTGGCCCTGAACTACCGGATCATTCCGCTCGAAGTCAAGGGCAGCGTCATCACGCTGGGAATCAGCCAGGTTCCGTCGCTCGCCGTGAGCGACAACCTGCGCATGGCGCTCAACCTCGCCGTGAAGTGGGTCCTTTGCACGGAGACCGACGTGGCCCGCACCCTGCAGCACTTCTATGGACTCGGGGCGGAGACGGTGGACAGCATCAGCGATTCCGCGCTTTCGGAGATCATCGAGATTCGCGAGACCGATGTCACCACGGGACGGGATGCGGCGGATGCCGGCATGATCCGGTTCGTGAATCAGGTCATCTCGGAGGCCATCCGGCGCAACGCCACCGACATTCACATTGAGCCGTTTGAAACGTATCTCCGCCTGCGTTACCGCATCGACGGGATCATGCAGGACATTCCGCTTCCGAAGGGGATCCAGAGGTTCAGAAAGGCCGTGGCCTCCTGCGTCAAGATCATGGCCGAACTCGATATCGCCGAGCGCCGCAAACCCCATGACGGACGCATCAAGGTCCGCTCCGGAAACGAGGAGTTCGATCTGCGCGTGTCCATCCTCCCCACCCGCTACGGCGAGACGGTCAACATGCGTATTCTCAACCGCAAGGCGATGTTCATCGATCTCCAGCACCTCGGACTCGGCGAGGATCAACGCCCGGCCATTGAAGCGCTTTCCTCCCTGCCCCACGGGGTCATTCTCATTACCGGCCCGACCGGCAGTGGAAAAACCACCACGCTCTATGCCACGCTTTCGCGGCTGAACACCCAGGCCGTGAAAATCATCACGGTCGAAGATCCGATCGAATACCAGATGGAGGGAATCAACCAGATTCAGGTTCATCCCAAAATCGGCCTCACCTTCGCCACCATCCTGCGCTCGATCCTGAGGCATGATCCGGACATCGTCCTGATTGGCGAAATTCGCGACTCCGAAACCGCCGATATCGCCGTGCGGGCCTCCCTCACCGGGCATCTGGTCTTCAGCACACTGCACACCAACGACGCTCCGAGCGCCATCACACGGTTGTCCGACATGGGCATCGAGCCGTACCTGGTGTCGTCCTGCCTGGAAGGTGTAATTGCCCAGCGACTCGTGCGGCGCATCTGTCCCGCCTGCAAGGAGACGATGGCGCCTGACGAAAGCATTCTGGAGGAACTCCGGGAGACCATGCCCGGAGCGCTGGATGGCGCCGTATTCTGGAAGGGCCGCGGCTGCCCCGAGTGCAGTTTCACCGGCTATCGCGGACGGTTGGCCATTTTCGAGATTATGGTGCTCAACGATGCCTTGCGCTCCATGATCGTCAAACAACGCCCCTCGAACGAAATCCGGCGCCAGGCGGAGGCCGATGGGTTCATCACACTCCGCAAGGACGCGTGGAAACGCGTGTTGCGTGGCGACACAACGATCGAAGAGGTGATGCGCGTGACCCGCCGAGCGGAGTTGTCGCGCAACTGATCAGGATGAGAAATTGGTTTAAGTCAAAAGAGTCGACCATGAGTAAAAAACATCAGAACGAGTCAGAAATCATCCCTCCCGCCGCTGAATCGGCGGCTGAAGAAACCGAGGTTACAGAAGCCGGTCAACCCGGATTGGAGCCCGCCCCTGTTGATCCGCGCGACGTTGAGATCGCGCTTCTGAAAGACCGTTTACTGCGGCTGCAGGCGGATTTCGACAATTTCCGGAAGCGCACCATCCGGGATCGCGATGACATGGCGCGCCGTGCATCGGAGGCGATTCTGAAGGAACTGTTACCCGCCGTGGATCATTTCGATCTCGGGTTGCAGTCGGCGCGCAAACATCACGTCAAACACGCAGTCCTGGACGGCTTTGATGGAATTTTGAAACAATTCCAGTCCGTCCTGGACAAATCTGGAGTGACGCCGATTGAGACAAAGGGACAGCTTTTTGATCCCCACAGTCATGAGTGCGTGGCGCAGATTCCCTCCGAGGAACATCCGGAGAATGTGATTATCGAGGAAACGCGAAAAGGGTACCGGCTGGGAACCTACGTTCTGAGAGCGTCGCAAGTCATTGTCTCCACCGGTTCCAAAACGATGAAGGAATCGGAGCAGCCTGAAGAGGAACCAGCCCCGTAAAGAACTAAAAAAGGGTTGATTCTGCCGCAACATGCGGTAAGGTATGCCCTCTTTTGTGACTCAGGACCTCATGGCGTGGTAGCTCAGTTGGTAGAGCAGCGGACTGAAAATCCGCGTGTCGTCGGTTCGATTCCGACCCTCGCCACCATCTATAAGTAATTCCTTTTCAACTACTTGCGACTAATATTTTCGCCTTCAAAAAAGCCCCAAAAACGGCTCCGTGGCTTTTTCCGTGGCTCCGAGAGAGTCTAAAAGTTTAACACTCCCCCAGCCTGACGAAGTATTTTGACTGCAATCCGCATTGCTCAGGAGGGGTTGTCTTTCGGTCTTTTCAACCACGCTCAGTCTCTTCTGGTTCGGCTGGAAGTCTTGACCCATAGACAATTCGCCACCTTTAGAAATACAAGAGCGTGAGGTTTTCACCGTTGGGCAACCCATCCCGAATATGGCGGGCAAACCCATCAATAAAGTCATACTGGGAACGGTGGGCTTCGTCGGCTATGACCACGATGTTTCGGCGGTCTGACAACAGGGGATAGTTCTCCCCTTTCTCGGGGGCGAACTTCTGGGCTGTGGTGAATATACCCCCACCGCTGGTGACCTTGAGCAGTTCCTGTAAATGTCCTCGGTTTGCCGATGACGCACCGAGTGACGACGAGGATGTTGCCCCAGTTGCGACCCCCGATGTCCCCAAGAAGGCATCGAGATCAACCGAGACTTCCGTCTCGCTATACCACCCCAAGA
>CAYHEL010000176.1:0-5537 GCA_964355415.1 uncultured Verrucomicrobiota bacterium
ATGGCCCAATATGCACGGGACAAGGCCTATCGCAATATGGCCGACAGGCTTTGTTGGGATCGCCACGGCCTCCCTTACAACACTCTGGCGGATGAGGCGAAGCGTCGGGTGATTGATGAGGAGACTGTGGCGCTCAAAGGGGGTCTGATGGGATCGAGCATGGTGTCTGACGCGTTTTTCCCTTTCCGGGATGGCGTTGAGGTGGGACTTCGAGAAGGGATCACGGCGGTGATCCAGCCCGGCGGTTCGGATCGGGACTTTGAAGTTATCGAGGCCTGTAATGAGGCCGGTTCGGCCATGGTCTTCACCGGGCAGCGTTGCTTCAAGCACTGAGCCGCGCAAAAAAAATAGCCGCCGATCCTCGGCGGCTATTTTTTGCTGGTCAGATCTTACTTGGTGACTTGAACGCGGAAGAACGCGGGCGAATTCGATCCAAAGTCGCCACTCAAGGTGTTGGTTCCATCCGAGGTGGCCGCCAGATTGTTGGTAATGGTGATCCAGTCGTTGGAACTCAGGTTTGATGCCGCCGCAATGCTATAGGGCGCAAGGGCGTTCGTCGTACTCAGCCACTGGATTGTGTTGGTTCCGTTCAGGATCGTCTGACTCAGGATAATCAGTTTGGATTCAAAATTAGTTGGTTCTGTTCCGGCGAGATATTCCTGCCAGTTGAGCATTCCATCCCCGTCAGCATCGGAGATGAAAGTGTCCGCAGCCTGCATGTCGGAGTAGGACGGAGACTCGTTGGTCACCACTCCGCGAAGCGTCAGCCAGCGAAAGGGAAGGAAGTGGTTGGTCGTGACAAAGTCAGGGATGGTATTGGTCGCAACGACGAGGTCATCCAAGAGGCCACTTCCCTTAAGGGTTAAGGCCGAGATTTTCGTGGGAGAAACGGGGCCCATCAGGAGCCAGGAACCATTGGTGGCGGAACCCATGTGGTTGGTTACATGTCCAAAGGTCGCGTTCAGTGGTTGTCCGTCAATTTTGACCTGGAACATGGCATTGTAGCCACCCTCGCCATCATCCGGTTGTGATTGATAGTTGAGAGTGACGGTGAGGCGGCACCATTTCCCGGATGAAACGGGTGTAGCCTGATTGTCCAGTGTGAACCAGTCGGCGTAATCTGCTCCAACTACGGATCCGATTTGTCGGCCCTGCCAAATAGCCACGCCATTCGTGACGAACATAATGCTAAATTGGGAATTGGATACCTCGGCATTATATTCAGGAGTCTGGGAGAGAGTTGGCTGAATCATGGTGTCAATGACGACCAGCGGATCGGTGCTGGTGTAACTGTTGGTCAAGGCGGCATCGGAAAAGCTCAAGACCTTGTCATGAGCGCCGGTAATAGGACTGTCGATGAAGGCCGCGTTCAGGGCAAGGGTGTCCAAATAATTAACATTGGTAATGGTCATGATCGAGTTGCTCGTAAACGACCAGTCGTCATTAGTCTCGAAGGCTCCATAACTGTAGGTCTCAAAACTGTTTACATAGGGGAGTTGCGCCCCCTGAACCACGGATATCATTCCTGCAATCACCAACGATGAAAATACAATAAATATTTTTTTCATACTCCGCTAACCTCCCGATAACGTATATGTCCCCGCTATGTACCATACCTTATGAACACAATGATACGTCACCCGGAGTGGAGTGTCAACGAGAAGCGAATTTTTTTTGGGATTGCGGCAATTCGCCAGCCTTGGGAGTATGTCGCCATGAATGCCATTAAAGTCTATTCACCGGCGACGATTGGTAATATCGGCCCTGGTTTCGATGTTCTGGGATTGGCGGTTTGTAATCTCGGGGATAGGGTTGAGGCCACGCCACTGGCCGACGGTGAAATCCGCGTCACGGTCGATTC
This sequence comes from uncultured Verrucomicrobiota bacterium, assembly GCA_964355415.1. GTDB lineage: Bacteria > Verrucomicrobiota > Kiritimatiellia > CAIKKV01 > CAITUY01 > JAABPW01. Next base: position 1,862 of record CAYHEL010000176.1, read on the forward strand.
GGCTGTTCCGCTTTCATCGGATCCGAAAAAGAATACGGCGGCGCTGGCGGCGGCCAATGTGTTCAAGTATCTTAATATCAGGGGCGGCATCGACATCGTTTTGCATAAGGGGTTGCCCATAGGATCGGGTCTGGGATCCAGCGCCGCTTCTGCCGCTGCCGGCGCCTTTGCCGCCAATGCCCTGTATGGGGGCGATCTCAGCCCCGAACAGTTGATCCTGGCTGCCACGGAGGCGGAGGCCGTCGTCTCGGGCGGATTCTTTGCCGACAATACCGCGCCTGCGTTGCTGGGGGGAGCCACGTTGACCCGTTGTTGCGTGCCGCTGGATGTCACCCGGATCGGATCCATCCGAAGTCTCAAGATCGTCTTAGTGACTCCCCGCGTTGTCGTTCTGACCCGTGATGCACGGAAGATTCTGCCGGCGATGGTTCCGATGGAATCATTCATTGCCAACATGGCCAACACGGCCCTCATCACCGCCGCTTTCGCCAAGAATGATTATTCGTTGTTTGCGCGCAGTCTGAATGATGTGATTGTTGAGCCAGTCAGATCCCGTTTGATTCCGGGGTTTGATGAGGTGAAGAGTAACGCGCTGAAGGCGGGAGCCGACGGGGTGGCCATTTCCGGGTCGGGGCCGACGATGTTCGCCATTACCGACAATCTTCGCAAGGCGCGGGTTATTGAAAAACAGATGGTTCTGACCTTCAACTCGCTCGGAATCTCGTCGAAAAGCTGGGTTACCACCGTCGATTCGAAGGGAACACGAGTGATTGAATAGGCGGAGAGGCTTCTGACGTCACGGTTTTCCGATCACCAGGTGGATGCGGAAAACAGAACCCGACGTGCTCATGGAGGCATGGGCTTCGCCGAAGGATCCCAGAACACTCGCCCAGGTCCCCGCCCGGTTCAGGGAGTCACGCGCCTGGATGACCTCTTGGGACGTGTTGAACAGTGCGGCCAGTTTCAGGACGCCGGACGTGGTTTTGACCGTCTGGCTGAGACTATCCAGTTGAAGGTGCACGGTGGCAGACGGACTGGCGCCGGCTGAGTCGGTAACCGGCAACGCCACGGTGGGCGTGGATTCGAGAAGTTGTTTCAGGATCTGGGCATTGCTGGCCAGGATGAACCAGTCGTCCGCCATGGCATAGGCTACGCGTTCTCCGGGCTCAAACGAACCGTAGAAATTCTTTCGCGATTCCTCAATCAGGATGATACCGGTTCGGCCAGCCATGTCCCAGGGGGTGGTTTTCAGCGTGAGATTATAGCGGCTGTTCAATCCGTCGATGACGTTCTGAACCCGGCGGTTCGCTTCCTGGGCGGTTCCCAGTTGCATGCCGATGAGCAGGGTGGGGGTTTTGACACCCTTGATGAACGCCCCCAGAGAGGATCCCAAGGGTCCGCGAAGTCGTCCAGAATGGTTCTGATCAAGCAGCGCGAGGAAGGCCAGCGCGTCAGGTTCACCCCTGTTTGGTTCAGCCAGTTGGCGGAACGTTTGAATCCAGAGCGATGATGATTCGTCCGATGTCATGGCCTGAAGCCAACTGAGGGGGAGTATCGCCGACAGATCGGACGTGGTTGCGGTAAAGTTGTTCGCCGTTTTCATTTCCTTGTTTCCTGACAAGGGGATGGAGGGGGGCAAGGAATGCTTGCCCGTGAAGTCCAGTGTTAGCGGCCCATTTCCGAGGGCTAACTGGTAAGCCACCAGACTGCCGTTGGCAAGAAACCATCCCCACTGCGGGGGTATTCCGTGAAGAAGAGCCCGCGAGCGAGCGGGTTTGTCCGTGTCCAACAGGGAGAGCCGTCCCGGAATCCCCTCCGCTGTCTCCAGGAGGCTTCTAACCGCGACGGGATCACTGGACAGACATCCGAGGATCAGTCCCTCAGACAGGGCGACCGAGATGCGGAGGTCTGATTTCTCAAGGTCGGTCTTAATCCGCCAGAGGGTGAGGCGCCCCGCGTTCAGCGGGATCGGCTGAACGTCGCGTGATTTAATCCAGGCCATCTGCCAGCGCAACAACCGGCTTTGGTTGCCGATCCAGGAGGCAAAGACAATGGCTGGTTTATGCTGTGGGCCCATTGAAGGGACATAGGCCAGGACAGACTGATCTGAGGCGAGCCTTGCGGCCCATTTTTTTAACACCGGATTGGTGGCAACACCGGCGATGTCACCATTCTGAATTCCTCCGGCCAGGAGCGCGTTCAGAATAACCGGATTTCGGGAAAGGGCGTCCAGTTGTCCGGCGAGATTCATCTGGACACTCACCAGGGTGGCCTCGGCGGGGATGGCGGCCAACACCCGATCCGGTCTGTAGGGGACATAAAGCAACCACCACACGCCAGCCGAGGTTGCCGCGAGCAGTACAAGCCAAAATACGATTCTTTGTCGCACGGTGTTGGCTGCCTTACTTGATTTTGCCTTGGGTCATTTGCGACATGAAATCAGCATACGCCAGTTTCAGTCCAACCTGCAGGGAGGTTGGCGCGGTCCATCCGAGTTGGTTCAGTTTGGCGCAGTCAAGGAGTTTCCGTGGTGTGCCATCGGGTTTGGTCGTGTCAAAAATAAGGTTCCCGGAATATCCAACGGTCTCCCGAACGAGATAAGCGAGTTCCTTGATGGAAACCTCGATCCCGGAACCAATATTGACGATGTCGCTGTCGTCGTAGTGGTTCATCAGGAAGACGCAGGCATCGGCCAGGTCATCCGAGTAGAGGAATTCCCGCAAGGCCGCTCCCGTTCCCCAGATGGTTACAGTTGATGCTTGGGATTCTTTGGCTTCATGAAAACGCCGGATCAGGGCTGGCAGGACGTGCGAATTCCGGGCGTGATAGTTATCATGCGGGCCGTACAGGTTGGTGGGCATGACGCTGATGAAATTTGTTCCGTACTGGCGGTTATAGCTCTGGCACATGATAATGCCGGCAATTTTTGCCAGCGCATAGGCCTTGTTGGTTTCCTCCAGATGGCCGGAGAGCAACGCATCCTCCCGCATGGGTTGCGGAGCGAACTTTGGATAGATGCAGGAGGAACCCAGAAACATCAGTTTGCGGGCGCTAAACTTATAACTGGAGTGGACGATGTTGTTCTGGATCTGGAGGTTGCTATAGGCAAACTCGGCAGGATAGGTTTTATTGGCATAGATGCCTCCCACCTTGGCGGCCGCCAGAAATATGAATTCCGGACGCGTTGTCTCAAAATAGGTTTCAACAGCGGCCTGGTTGGTCAGTTCCAGTTCCTGATGGGTCTGTGTCTGAATGTTGGTATAACCCTTGGACTGAAGATTGCGGATGATGGCCGAACCCACCAGTCCGGAATGTCCGGCAACATAGATCCTTGAGTTTTTTTCCATTTTCATCAGGAATGAATCCTAATGCTTTTCACGATCTCGCGAACGGTTCCGATTTTGTGGCGCAACAGATAATCACGGATGCCGTCAATGACCTGCAGGGATGTGGACGGCTCGGTAAAGTTCGCGGTGCCGACGGCCACGGCGCCGGCGCCGGCGATCATGAACTCAATCGCGTCCCTGGCCGACATGATGCCGCCCAGGGCGATCAGGGGGACGTTGACCGCCCTGGCGGCCTCATACACCAATTTCACGGCAATCGGGTGGATCGCCGGGCCGCTTAGTCCGTCAGAATTAGTCGTCAGAATGGGTTGCCGGGTCTCGGTATTGAT
>CAYHEL010000177.1:0-5536 GCA_964355415.1 uncultured Verrucomicrobiota bacterium
CTCAAGGGCGCCGCGCTGTGGGATCAACTCAAGGACAAACTGCATCACTCCGCGCTGGAACTTCCCCTGGATCAGCAACAGAGGCTTTGCGTGGCCCGGGTGCTGGCGGTTGAGCCGGAGGTCATCCTGATGGACGAGCCTTGTTCGGCGCTGGATCCGATCGCCACGACGAGGATTGAGGAATTGATGCTGGACCTGAAGGCAAACTACACGATTGTCATTGTGACGCACAATATGCAGCAGGCCGCCCGGATCTCGGACTATTCGGGTTACATGCTGTTAGGCGAAATGATAGAATTCGGCCAGACAGCCGGACTGTTCACCAGCCCCAAGGACAAGCGGACTCAGGATTACATCAGCGGGCGGTATGGGTAAGGAGTAAACTATGGAACGGCATTTTGATGATCATTTACAGGCGTTGAAATATCACCTCATGAAGATGAGCGCGACCGCCGAGGTCATGATCTCCGATGCGATCAAGGCCGTGGTTGATCGGAATGACACGGTCATTCCGCCTGTTTACCTGCGAGAGGAACAGGTCAACCACATGCAGATGGAAATTGATGAAACCTGCCTGACGTTGATTGCACTGCATCAGCCGGCGGCGGGCGATCTCCGGTTCATCCTCGGCGCGGCGAAGGCGAACGCCGAGTTGGAGAGATTGGCGGATGAGGCGGTGAATATCGTTCAGCGCTCAGAACGCTTGTTGAAAGAGCCGCCTTTGAAACCCTTTGAGATCATCCCGCAGATGGCGGTCATTGCGAGGGGCATGGTGCGGGACAGCCTTCATGCCTTCGTGAACCGGAATGTGGATCTGGCCCGGGAGGTCTTGTTGCGGGATGACCGGCTCGATGACTTGAAGGATGCGATCTCCGCAGAGTTGACAGCCTACATGACGTCGGATTCATCGACCGTCTCGCGCGCGCTTGATTTGCTATTGACAGCCCGTTATCTGGAGCGAATTGGCGATCATGCCACCAACATCGCGGAAATTGCCATATTCGTCGCGGAAGGTCGCGATGTGAGGCATCATTCAGACAGGAAGGCAGACGCCGGGGGGCAGTAGCCGGAAACGAAAAGACGGCATGGCCGACAGGCTAAACACCGCTCTCTCTCATTTCATTCCGGGTTCTGGAGTCTTTTTCTTGGCATCCGTGCTTTGGACGATTTCCCGGAGGATGGTGCGGTATCCCTTATTCCCCGCCTCCATTTCATCGGTTACTTCTTTGACGATGGTTCGGGTACCCTTCAGGGCCTCCTGTTCGACATTGAATTCGTGATGCCCGATACGGATGACATCACCCGCCTTGAGAATGGCCACCTCGGTGCGAACCCCGTTGAGGTAGATCCCGTTGCGTGAATTCATGTCCTTGATCACAAGATCCCGATCCCACTGTCTGATTTCCGCGTGGATTCGAGAGATCCGGGTTTCCGGAATACTGACGTCGGCTTCCGGAGACCGTCCGAATGTCAGGGAGGCTCTTCCCGTCAGGAGTATTTCATTGGTACTGCCGTCAACATTGGTGAATTTCAGGAACATAGCGACCTCCACTCCGTGTCATCCCCTGATCAATACCAAAACTTCCGCCCCTTCGGCAAGACCCTCCGTCAGTCGTCATGAGGAATGGTTCCCTTCAAGGCCAGAGGGAGGCCCGCGATAATGAAAAGGACGGTGTCGGCAACGGTAGCCAAATCCTGATTGAACCAACCCTGCAGATCCCGGAATTCCCGTCCGAGCGGAGATTCCGGAACAATTCCCATGCCGACCTCGTTACTGACGATGATGACGCCGGTGGCGCTGTCCTTCAGCGCCGCGATCAGTTCCCGCTTTCGCCTCTGCACAGACGGGTTGCCTTCTTTCAAAAGGACATTTGTCAGCCAGAGTGTGGCGCAATCCAGCAGGATGCCGTCACGAGCGGGTGCGGTGTCGCGGATAACCCGGGCCACATCCAGAGATTCCTCGGCGCATCCCCATCGTGCCCCGCGTTGCTGCTGGTGACGTTTCACGCGGTCTTCCATTTCCCGATCCAGCGTTTCCGCCGTGGCGAGATAGAGCGGGTTTGTCCACCACGTTTCAGCCAATTGCTGGGCATAGGTGCTCTTGCCGCTGCGAGCCCCGCCCAGAACGAGAACAATCTGTTTATGAGTCGTCATAGACAATCCACCAGCCTTGAAATAGATGACGCCGTATCATCATACCCGAATGTCTCCAGCGTCAAGACATCCTTGTAGTCTCCGATGGATCGGAGCGTTTCTCTGACAAGGGGAATGGGGGTGCGTTCCAGCGAATAATGCCGCGACGACAGGTCGGTTCCATAGAGATGAATGATCCGGGTCCGGGGCAGCCAGCGTTTGACATGGGCGCGCCAGTCCTGGTTCATTTGCCAGAGATGGCCGAAGTCGAGGCAAATGCCAAAGGGGATCTCAGCGAGCATGGGTTCACACCATTCAAAGGGATATCCGAGATTCTCCACGCAGAATTGCCGGGGATCGTCGACTTCGCGGGACAGGGTTTTCATCAGGGGGAGCGTGTCCTCCTGCCACTGCCGCACCCGGTCGGCCGTTGCGTCAGCCTTAATTCCCTCCACATGCAGGATCCAGCCGTGCGGGTTCAGCGGGCGGCACGCTTCCATAAGGCGCCGGGCCACGGCGAGAAAGGCGTCCCGCTCCGTACGATCCGGACTGCCCATGGCCTTGTCGATCGGAAAGTGGACGGTGAAGGAAAGGTCATTCTCGGAGGCCAGTGTCTTCCACTGTTGAATATCGGCGGGAGCGGGGAAATTCGAAGCCTCGGTCGATTCAAAGAAAACCAACTCAATGTCATCCGCCACCGGCGCCAGCGCCCGGATATTGGTCTCGATGTCCGCGGGATAGACATACGAGGTCACTCCCAGGCGGAAAGGCATGGGACGACGAAGCGATGGCAAAGCCGGAAAGGGGTTGAGCATGCTATTTTCCCGGCATATACTTCACAATTTTGACGGATTCCGATGTCACGAGTCCGCCGCATCGGCTTTCCTCGAGGAGTTGGTCAAGAATGGGTCTGAACGCCGTGATTTTCGGCTCCGTATCAGCGATTTCAACCACGACTGGAAGATCGGAAGAAAGATCCAGAACCCGGTTCGTCCGGAAGTGACTGGAGGCGCCATAGGACATGAGTCCCCGCAGGACCGTGGCGCCTGCCAGGCCGGCTTCGTGCGCTTTTTTCACAATGACTTCATGCAGGGAGGTGTGGTGATGAAGGTCGCTCTCTCCGATGAAAATCCTCAGTAATGTTGCTTCACTTTCAGGTTTCATGGCTTACTCCTAATGCATCCAGTTCCGGACGAGACTCACACAACTCATTCCAGCAATAAACGCCAGAACGGCCCCGAAGAATGTGCCATTGAGGTAGACGATGGCGTGGAACCATTCCCCATCCCTCACCATCTGAACCAGTTCGTAGATCAAGGATGAAAGTGTTGTAAACCCTCCGCAGAACCCCGTGGCGAGGAAAAGGCGGGCGGCAGGCGAAAGGAGTTCCGTGGCCGCAGCCAGTTGACTGACGATTCCGATAACAAAGCATCCGGCCAGATTGGAGGCAAGGGTTCCCCACGGCATAGGGGCTCCCGGTGCGCTCAAGCATAAAGTGAGGCCGAACCGGAAGAGACTGCCGATGAGTCCGCCCAGCCCCACCATTATGTATGGAAAAAATGAGTTCATTTAATTCTGGGTTGTTAAGTTGTCGAGTTGTTGGGGAAAGAGAAGCACCTTCCCAACAACGTAGCAACCCAACAACTTAACAACCCGACTTATTCCTCAGCCGGAACATTCATCACGCGAACCGGTGTGCCTGCCGCAACCATGCCTGCGAGCGTGGAGATGTCCCAGTTTGTCAGGCGAAAACAACCGTGGGATTCCCGTCGCCCGATGGTTTCCGGATGGGGGGTTCCGTGTATGCCGAAGCCGGGGGCGTTCAGACTGAGCCAATATACGCCGACCGGGTTTCGCGGGCCAGGGGGAATAATCAGTTTTCGGCCGATTTCCCGGGCGCGCGCCGATTCCGGGAAGTTGTCGGGATCAAAGGTGTAGTTTGGCCTGGGGGCGAAGGCCACAAGCGTCAGGTCGCCAGCCGGAACTTTGTTGAGTTTTTTGGCGATGGAGCAGGGAAACGAGGCGATGAGATCATTGTTGGTATCGTAGGCGCGGATGCGGTAGGCGCTGCAGTCCACTTCAAGACGTGCGGCGTCCACGGACCAGTCGTCCGCCCGTGAATTGGGAACGACGACCCGGGTTCCCGCGACAACAGTTCCCCAGTTCGTGATGGCGGGATTGAGCCGGCGAAGGAATATCAGGGAGACATGGAACTGTTCGAGTAATACCTCATCCAGACTGCCGCAGGCCATGGCGGGAACCTTGGCGGCTTCCTCCCAGTCAGTCGGCGCTGTGCCCACTTTGCCCAGATCACCGCCGGTTATAGTATACGTTCCGGTGACGGGTTCGGTATCGGACAAAAGATCCTTCCGGGCCTCCTGGATGGTCATTCCTGTTGACTGCGCGTAATCATGGAGGGCTTGCGTCGTACGGGAACCGGCCTGACCGTCAATCAATCCGACTCCGAAACCATTCCGGTCCAGGGCGGCTTGAAGGGTTGCGGTTTCCTTCACGCTTGAGGTTTGTGGTCGGGACTTGGGCGGACGAGTGGTGGCCATGATCACAGCGGATGTGCTGGTAGTGCTGACGGTCGCCTGGTGGTTGGTCGTGGCGGGATGGAGCACGGGGCGGTGTTTGACCCGTGTTACCAGGGTGGTGGAGATCGTGACGGTTGGCCGTGTGGAAGTCGTCTGGCACTGGCCAGACACCGGCCAGAGGCTCGCCAGAATAACAAGGATGGGGACTATCGACTTCATTACCACAAGGGAAACCGTATCTGTCATCAGGTGGGCTGGCAAGTGTTTTTGCGAATAATAATGATGAACTATGGAGCCTAGTAGTTCGGGGTCTCTTCCTCTCGAGGTTCGCCGCGCAGCAAGGCCACGCCCAGAATCACCAGGAGCGCCACGGCGCAGAGACTATCGAAAATCGATCCTGCGGAAGTCATATCCATCTGACAATGCGCCGCATGATCCATGACCGGAATGGAGATCAGTCCAAGCGGCGCCAGAACGCTGTCCAACAGGAGGCCCCCGACGATGGCGCTGAGGGCAATCGTGGCCAGATAGAGCAGCGCGGTCCGGCGGCCCATGACCCGCCAGACCATGCCGATGGTGGCGGCATTGGTGGCGGGTCCGGTGACCAGGAACGCGAATGCCGCGCCGGGGGAGACGCCCTGATGGATCAGCGCCCAGGCGATGGGTACGGAAGCGGTTGCACAGACATACATGGGGATGCCCAGCGCCATCATGATCAGGATGCCAACGATACCGCCGGTCAACATGGGGCCCAGGGAGTGCCTGAAGAAATCCTCGGGTAACAAGGACGAAATCAACGCCGCCACAATCAGGCCGATGATCAAGGGTTTGGCGAGATCGCGAGGCAGTGTGGAGGCCGCATAGGT
>CAYHEL010000178.1:0-5534 GCA_964355415.1 uncultured Verrucomicrobiota bacterium
GCGATCCGCCCTCCCGCCCCGATCACTCCTGCCCATGAACTCGAACGGCTGACCGAAAAATGGCGCGACCAGATCGTGGAACGGGTGAAACTCACGGTGGCGTTGGCGGGTGCGGTGTTGATGGATGCCAGACCTCTGGCGGTTGAGGAAACACGCGTGATCGTGGGTTTTGATCCCGAATTCGGCAAGGTCGGCATCGAGAAGATGAAGATCCCCCAGTATCACAAGGCCGTTCAGGGAGCCTTGGGCCAATTTCTGAAACGGACTGTCAACGTGGAATTCAAATTGATTGAGGCTCGGGGACAGTCCGACGTGCCGGCCGATCACACGGTTGATCAGGAGGGGAGTCCGTCCGGCGCCAAAACCCGTCCCAAGACGCGGCAGGAGTGGCAACAGGTTCCCGTCGTGAACAAGACCCTGGAATTTTTTAATGGAAGCATAATCGACATTCGGGAGTAGGAGTGATTCATGAACGTGATGAAATTGATGAAGCAGGCCCAGACGATGCAGAAGGATATGGAGCGCGTCCAGGCCGAATTGGCAACGAAACGGGTTGAGTTCTCAAGCGGAGGCGGCATGGTGACGGCCGTGGCGACGGGCGACGGGGGGATTGTGAGCCTCAAGATCGATCCCAAGGTGATCACTCCCACGGACAAGGAAATGCTGGAAGATCTGATTCTGGCTGCGGTCGATGGCGCCATCAGGAAGAGCCGCGAAATGGCCTCGGAACAGATGGGCAAGGTCACCGCCGGGATGGGCATGCCCGGTCTGTTCGGTCACTGATCACCCCGATGAACGGCCTGGAGTATCTGGATCGCATCGCGGTGGCGCTGGGCAAGTTGCCCGGCATCGGACGCCGTTCGGCGGAACGTATGGCCTACCGGTTGGCGTCGGATACCGACGGCGTGATGCGGGAATTGGAGCAGGCGCTTCGCGAGGCGCAGGAGAGCATCCGGCTGTGCTCCCTGTGCGGCGGCATTACCACGGTGGCCGACATGCCGTGCCGTCTTTGCTCCCATTCCTCACGGGACGCCTCGATGGTGTGCGTGGTTCAGGATCCGTCCGACATTGTGGCGATTGAACGGACAGGCGCCTATAAGGGCCGATATCATGCCCTGATGGGAATCCTCTCACCGATGCATGGCGAAGGCCCCGGCGACCTCCGGCTTCAGGCGCTTCTCAAGCGAGTCGAGACCGAAGGCTTTACGGAAGTCATTATGGCGCTGGGGACGGATGTGGAAAGCGAAGCCACGGGCAACTATATCGCCGAATTACTAAAAAAATATCCCGTGCGTGTCACGCGCCTGGCCTCGGGCATTCCGGTTGGAAGCGGGGTCATGTATTCGGATTCAGTCACCCTTTCGCGCGCCATGAAAGGCCGCCAGACCCTGGGTTGAAGGGGGCTACTTTAACCCCAGCCGCTTGATCCACAGCTTGAAATCCTTCGGGAGCGGCGCCTCAACCCGGATCTTTTCATGGGTGAAGGGAGACTCGAACGTCAGGCTGGCGGCGTGGAGCATCTGTCGTTCGATCAGCCGGAACTCCTCGGGAATCGCTCCGCGTGCCGCGTAGGTTCGGTCACCCAGCACCGGATGCCCGATATAGGCGAGGTGTTTGCGGATTTGATGGGTGCGGCCGGTTTCAATTTTGACCTTCAGGTGACTGGCCAGTTCATGGCTGGAGACCAGATGGAGATGGGTGACGGCGGGTTCGCCCTCAAGCGCGTATTCAATCGTGCGTTCCCGTTCCTTGATCTCGCCGGCGGCAAGGGCGTGGTACACTTTGTTGATGCGCTGCTCCTTGAACAACTCAACGGCGCTGTCGAATGCGGGTTTTGAGCGAGCGATGAGGATGCACCCGGAGGTGTCGCGATCCAGGCGGTGGACGGCCTGAAGCCGGGGTTGCTTCATCAGGGTCTGAAGATCGGCCTCCAGACTGTCCGGCCCGTTGGACAGGCGTCCGGGGGCCTTGTTGACGACAAGGTAGTCGTTGTCCTGGAAGAGGATGGTCGGGGTGAGGGGCGTTTTCCGGGTCGTGTTGCGGGGAATCATGATGTCGATGAAATCGCCTTTTTTCAACTCATGTTTCGTCATCCAGATGCGGCGGCCATTCACAAAGGCCTGCCGTTCATCCAGGATGGTCTTGGCCTTGTTCCGGGAGAGCCCGAGTTTCAGGGCCAGAAAATCCTGCAAAGGCATTCCCGCCTGTTCCGGTCGTACCTGTAGACGGTGTGATTCCATAACTGCCATTATGAAGTGACGGGGGACGTGTGTCGAGGGGGAATCGACACCAAACCGCAACTTGACACGGGGAATGTGGGTCACTATGGTAGCCTCGATATTTTTCAAGAAGGAGAATTCAGCGTGATTCGAGCTAAAATCATCGGAGCCGGCGGTTACGGCGGCGTGGGCATTGTGGAACTTCTGACCTCGCATCCCGGGGCGAAAATCGCCGCGTTGGTGGATGTGACGGACGTGGGGGCGCCGATCAGCAAATTGTATCCGCATCTGGCTGGTTTTTGCGACATTCCGATCGTTGATCCAAAGGATCCCGTGGCCCGGCAGCCGGTGGATGTGGTGTTCACGGCCACGCCGGACGGCGTCGGCATGAAACTGGCTCCCGAGATTCTTGCATCGGGCGCCAAGTTGGTCGATTACAGCGGTGATTTCCGATTCAATTCGCCGGAGAGTTATGCCGAATATGCCAGCCGTATCGGCATTGAACCCAAACACGCCTCGCCCCTCATTCTCCCGGAAGCCGTCTATGGCCTGGCGGAACTCCATCGGAACGACATCGATGCCAGGCGGCGTGTGGTCGGAAACCCCGGATGCTTTGCCGTGAGTTGCATCCTGGGCCTCTCGCCCGCCGTAAAGCATCATCTCGTCGATCCCTTCAGCGTGATCTGCGATTGCAAAACGGGAGTGTCGGGCGCCGGCAAGAAGCCGAACGCGACGTTCCATTACCCCGCCCGTTACGATCACATGAATGTCTACAAACTCGCCGGACACCAGCACGTCTGCGAGATTGAGCGCGAACTCAGTCTGCAGGCCAACGAGGCCATCCGCGTGACCTTTACCGCCCAGGTTGTTCCCGTCTGCCGCGGCATCATGTCCAGCCTGTACGGGCAATTGAAGGCGGACACCCAGGCCGCGGATGTGGTGGCCCTGTACCGGGAGTTCTACAAGGACAGCGCCTTCGTCCGGATCTATGACCGTTCGGCGACCATCGGCTCCATGCATGTCCGGGGAACCAATTTCTGCAACCTGATCGTGGATGTCGATGACCGCACCCGCAAACTGCGCGTGATTTCGCATATCGACAACCTCATGAAGGGGCAGGCGGGATCCGCGTTGCAGAATATGAACCTGCTTTTCGGCATGCCGGAAACGACCGGCCTGATGCGGGCGGGAATGTACCCGTGAATTTGACCGTGATGGGAATGGCCGACGGCAGGCGCCGCAGGGCCGGATTTGAAGAAGACTCAAAATAAGGACAGACCATGGAAGACGCAAAAACACTGATTGCAGAGGATGTGGAAATCATCGGTTCTATCAAGAGCGCCGGGGCCGTGAAAATGGCCGGAAAACTGAATGGCGACCTGACCTGCGAGGGGAATGTGCTGGTTGAAAAAAGCGCGGCCATCAAGGGAAATGTCACGGCCGCCTCGATTGTCGTTCTGGGGATTATCAAGGGCAACATCACCGCCAGGGAACGCATTGAACTCAAGGGAGCGGCCCGGATCGCCGGCGACCTCAAGGCCAAGAGGCTGGTTGTCGAGGAGGGCGTCACCCTGGTGGGTAAATCCGAAATCAGCCCGTCTGATTCGGTTTCCGGCGAGGTTTCGCTGGATGAGGAAACACCTGCTGCGAAGGGTGATGAGGCCGTCAAGGCGGATGATGAAGGCGTCAAGCCCACCCCGGGCGTGCGCCCGATGGTTGACAACCGGTCCCGCACGGGGCAACTGTTTGCGCGGAAATAATCAACGGGAGTCTGTCTTGTTGGGGCGGGGAGGAGGCTCGGGATGGCGGTGAAACATGGTTTGGGACGCGGGTTGAGTGCTCTGATCCAGGATACTCCTCCGGAAGCGCCCCCTGCGGCGTCGCCGGGCGCGGAAGGCCAGCAGAAGGTGGCTGTATCGCAGATTCGTCCGAGTCCGCTTCAGCCCCGGCGGGTGTTTGTTAAGGAGGCGCTGGACGAACTCGTGGCCTCCATCCGCGAGCATGGCGTCATCGAACCGCTGGTGGTTCGCAAGACCGACGAGGGTTATGAACTGATCGCCGGTGAACGCCGCTGGCGCGCCGCCCAGGAAGCCGGGTTGAAACAGGTGCCGGTGGTGGTCAGGCAGGCGACCGACCGCGAGGCGCTTGAACTCGGACTGATTGAGAACCTGCAACGGGCGGATTTGAATGTGATCGAGGAGGCCGAGGGGTATCAGGCCCTGGCCGACCAGTTCACGTTGACCCAGGATGAAATCGCCAGGCGGGTCAGCAAGGGGCGCGCCTCGGTGGCGAATGCCCTGCGCCTCCTCTCGTTGCCCAGGGAAATCAAGAAGTTCATGGCCGAAGGATTGCTATCCGCCGGACACGCCAAGGTGTTGCTGGGGCTGCCGGTCGAGCATGATCAGTGCCGGATGGCGGAACGGGTCATCAAGGACGGCCTGTCCGTAAGGGATCTGGAAAGAATCGTTGAACACGCCCGGAAAATCCCCCGCAAAAGAACGCCGGGGAAAGAGGATATTCCCTCCAGCCATCTCGTGTTCCTGACGGATAAACTCCATCAGTATTTCGGAACCAGTGTCCAGATTCAACCCTGCCGGACCACGGCCAACGGGCGCAAGGTCAAGGGTAACGTGCAGATTGATTTCTACACCAATGACGACTTGGATCGGATCCTGGATCTCCTCGGAATGACAGACCGGGGATGAAGGGGACGCTCCTGTCTTGCTTGTTGCTGTGCCTGTCGTGCCGTCAACGGGACGCGAGCCCCGCCGTCACACCCCCCTATGAGGTGTCCCGGTTTTCCGGAACCAATGCCCTCCATGAAGTTCGGGAATTTCTGTCCGTCGGGCCGCGTGTGGCGGGGACAAAGGGAACTCAACACGCTGCCGATGCTCTCCAGCAGCGCCTGACGTCACTCGGCGTCCAGGTGGAAAGGCAATCCTTTCAGGATGTCACCCCGACGGGGTCAAATTCCTTCATCAATGTGATCGCCACGATTCCCGGAGGGAAGCCGGGACTGATTCTCCTGGGGGCTCACACGGACACAAAATCAGGAATTGAGTCATTTGACGGGGCCAATGACTCAGGTTCGGGGGTCGGCATCCTGCTGGCTCTCGCGCCGATTCTTAAGGCTGGCGCAGGACAGGCGCCGACGATTCAACTGGCCTTCCTGGATGGGGAGGAATGCCGGATCGGCTATGGGCCGACGGACGGCTTGCATGGAAGCCGCCATCTCGCCGCCGAACTGTCCCGAACCGGACGTTCCCGCGAGGTGCTGGCCTTCATCCTGCTGGACATGATCGGCGACAGGGATCT
>CAYHEL010000179.1:0-5501 GCA_964355415.1 uncultured Verrucomicrobiota bacterium
CAGGAGTAATTCGATAAGGGTAAATCCTTTAATACGATTCCGGGTTAAGATCATCTGATACCCAATTCCTTGCGCCTTGTTGGTCTTTTTAGAACCCGTTAAAAAATACTCCTCTGTGAAGCGGACTACAAACAAATAATCCTGATTTATTGATACACTTTCTTGCCGGGGGAGGGTAGTTTAGTGGCCGGACGGTTGTTGGCGCGGTCTGGAGGATGATTTTTTCAGATGATATATTGTGCATTGATCTTGTTACTACTGGCGACGCCTGTACAGGCGCTTCCGGCGATGGAGTGGCGTTTCCCGTCTTTCCCATGGCGCACGGTGTTCCGTGTGACGGATGTGGCGCAGACGAATATCATGCTAGCCATTGATCGCGCGGGGGCCATGCCGGTGACCCGGGACGGGTTTCTGGCGTGTGATTCCAGCGGAGTCCCCTTGCCGTTGCGCGTCGTGCAGGCGAATGAAAGCGGAGTCGTTCTCGCCCTGGAAGCGCCTTGTAAGGAGTCGGATTCCTGTGCGGTGTACTATGGCGGAAGTCTAAGCAATGAACCGGTGACATCGCCGGAGGCGGTGGCGGATCCGAATCCCTTTGCCGTCGGGTTCATGCCGCTGAGGGGGCGCGCCATTCCCACCTCCTGGGAACGTCTGAGGTATATGCTGAAGTCGCTTCCTGATCCGATCCGAACCCCGTACCGGATGTCCGGGTTTGATGAGATCAGGGACGCGCTGATGAAAAGCGACGAATCCGAGCCGGAACCCGCGGGTAAGAAGGATGGTCGACGCAACAAACCGGCCGTGAGGGTGGCTCTGGTTCGGTCAGTCCTGCTCTGTCCGCAGGGAGGGACGCATCGTTTCGCGGTGGATTGCAGGGATGCGGGTTTTGTGGTGGTGGACGGCGAACTGGTTGCCGCGTGGCCCGGCGAACACGAGGCGGGTAACTGGCAACTGGGGGCGCCCGTCTCCCTCAAGGCGGGGGCACACCGGCTGGAGATGTTCACGGTGTTTGAGGGTTGGCCGAAACTTCGCGTGGGCTGGATACCGCCGGGGAGCAGGGAGGTTGTGCCGTTGAGGGCGCAGGATCTGATCGCTCCGTACGAAGCGATGAGAACCCGGGTGGAACGGATCAACCGGACGCTCCAGCCGGGATTTGTGGCGACCCCCGTTCGGGCCTACTCCTTCAGGGGCAACTCCTCCGTGTTCAGGGTGGTGCGTTTTACCAATATCACGGAGAATTGGATTACGACCAAGATGGATTCACGCTGGCGTTTTGGCGACGGAACGCAAAGTGAAGAACAGAATCCAGTTCATGTTTACAAATCCGCCGATGTTTTCAAGGCTTCGCTCGAGGTTCGGGACGCGCTGGGGTTTGTCGCCAGTTGCCGCGCCTCTGTGGATTGCCGTCAGATTCAACCCGATGAATACGCGGTGTCGTTCGACATGACCGGATTGCCCGCCGTGTGTTTTGGCCGGGACAAGGTGGCGTCTTTTCTTCGACTGCAGGGCAGCACGCCGACCGATGTCACCCTGGATGTGGAGTGGGAGATTCGGCTGCGGTCAGGGGTTCTGGAACGGGGCCAGCGGACGAGTGCGCCGCAGAACCAGGCCCAGTTCATCCCGCTTCCTCCGCTGGTTGTCGGCGACGTGGAGACGCTGCGCTGGCGTGTCAGTCACCGGCAGACCGGATTGGGCGACGAGGTAATCCGGTTTGTGAGGTCTCCTTTCGCTGTGTTGCCTGCCCGCATTGAGGGGGATCGACTGTATGACGCGCGGGGCGCCCGTCTGGTGTTGGTTCCCGACGAGGGGGTGTCGGCGTTCAGGCAGGCGACTCCGATCCCGGTTCGTCGTCTTGACCGGCTTGTATGCGTGTATGATTCCCTCGCCGTGGCCGGGCTTGTGGAGACTGGCCGTGAGCCGTTTGATCGCATTCTGGCCCGCCTCCTGAAGGGCCGGATGGAAGAGGTTCGTTATGTGGGGCTTCCGGCGTGGGATCGCTTCCCGGACTCATACGGTCCGTTGCGCAAACTGGTTGATGTGCCCGCCTTCCTGAGTCGGGATCGGGCCGATATCGCCATCCTCAGCATCGGGCTTCAGGACATTCTTGCGGCGAAGGAGTGTGACAGTTTCGAACGGCAGGCGGCGGCGCTGTCGGATGTGGTGGCGTCGTCGCTGAATCTGAGGACGGTGTGGGTGACCCCGCCCCCTTATCCCTCGGCTCCGGAACGCAGCCGGGTTTTTGCGGCGGCGATCCGGCGGGTCGCGAAGGCGCGGGGAATCCCCGTGGCTGATCTGTTCACGGCCTTTCGCTGCGCCGATGATGGCCGGCATGTCTTTTTTCAGGACAATCCCCTCATGTTGTCGGATCAGGGGCATCGGCTGGCAGGCCAGCAGATTGTCCGGGCGTTGATGGGGGAGTGAGAGAAAGAGGATTCAGGTGTCAGAGTACATAGGTCAGAGTTCAGAAATCAGAAGCCGGGATGGACTCGATCCCGATGGAACGGTTGGCGACCCCCTGGCGCTCAGCCGGTTACGGCCCGAGTGGAGCGCCCGGGTTCCGATCACGCGAGTCCAGAGGACGGTTCTGATGGCCGTGTGTGGAGGGCTGTTGCTTTTGTGCGCCTGGCATCCCTGGTTGACGGCCCGGGCGTTTGTTCTGACGGCCTCCGTTTTCTACGTTCTTCACGCCCTCTATAAACTGGCTCTGGTTCGTTTCTCCATTTCCGTGAACTCGGAACTCATTGTGGGGGCGGACGAACTGGCGGCGATACGGAACGAGGCGCTTCCGGTTTATTCGATCCTGGTTCCGATGTACCATGAACGCGAATCGGTGAAGTCCCTTATACAGGCGTTGAGTCAACTGGATTATCCTCCGGACAAACTGGACGTCCAACTCCTGCTGGAGGCGGACGACGCTGAAACGCGTTCGGCGGTGGAGGCGCTCGTTCTTCCGCATGGATTCCGGGTTACCGTGGTGCCGGTCTCCCTGCCGCGCACGAAGCCCAAGGCCTGCAATGTCGGATTGGAATGGGTGCGCGGGGAATACCTGGTGATCTATGATGCGGAAGACCGGCCCGAGCGGGATCAGCTCAAAAAGGCGGTCATTGGATTCTCCCGGGCTGGATCGAAAACCATCTGCCTGCAGTCGCGCCTCAATTTTTATAACCCGCGCCAGAATCTGCTGACCCGTCTTTTTACGGCGGAATACTCGGCCTGGTTTGATCTGGCTTTGCCGGGGCTCTCGGCGGTGCGCGCCGTGATTCCCCTGGGCGGCACATCGAATCATTTTGTCACGCGGAAACTCAAGGAACTACTGGGGTGGGATGCCTTCAATGTGACGGAGGACTGTGACCTGGGTATTCGGATTCAGAGGGCGGGTTACGGCACCCGCATGCTGTGCACAACCACATGGGAAGAGGCGTGCAGCCGGTTGCGGTTTTGGATTCCACAAAGAACCCGTTGGATCAAGGGTTACATACAGACCTATCTGGTGCATATGCGCCATCCCCGGCGCCTGTTGGGTGAGTTGGGGGTGGCGGGGTTCCTGCATTTTCAGATGGTCGTGGGGTGCAGTACGCTGGCAACCCTGCTCAACCCGTTTTTCTGGTTTTTGGCGATCCTGTGGTTCCTCTTTCGTATTGAAGCCCTGACGAGTCTTTTCCCCGGCTTGGTGTTCGCGATGGGGGCGATCTGTCTTTTCGCGGGGAACTTCGCCTTTGTCTATCTGGGAATGATCGGCTGTTACCGGCGGCGGTACTGGGATCTGGTGGGATATGCGTTGCTGGCCCCGTTCTATTGGATGTTGATGAGTTACAGCGGATGGCGCGCTTTCTTTCAGTTTTTTGCCGATCCATTCAAATGGGAAAAAACCCGTCATGGGTTATGTGGGAAGGCCGATGAATCCTAAACGTGATCCGATACTGTGGCGGTGGGGCCTCGGGGTGGTTCTGACGGTCGTGATTCTGGCCGCCGGGCTTTACCTGGGGCGGGATGTCGGGACGGAGGGGCTCGTCCGTGAAAGCCTCTGCCGGGAACTTCTGGCGGGGCATACGGCGGGTCGGCAGGGGGTGATCAGTTCCGTATGGTGGGGCCCCTTCGCCACGCTGGTAATTCTGCCGGTGGCCTTTCTTTTGCCTGACGCCTTGTCCCTGCCCGCCTGTCTGCTTGTGAGCGCGCTGTTCGGAGCCGCGACCCTGGTTCTGATGGAGCAGGCGTTCCGGTTGTGGGGGGCGGGGCGCTGGCGATGGCTGCTGGTGCTGGGGGTGGCTTTGAATCCAAACTTCCTGGAACCGTGCTGGGCCGGTTCGTCGTTTCCGATGGTGACGTGCCTGCTGGTTCTATCCCTGTACAGCGTGACGGCGTGGATGCAGGGGCGGCGATTGCTCGATTTGATTTGGTTTGCCTTTGGCAGCGCCCTGCTATTCGGAACCGGCTATGAGATGAGTGGATGGGTGGTAGCGGCGGTCTGCGTTGTGGCCATTGAGGAATGGCGGCGCCGGGTGTCCGGGACGGAAAAATGTGCAGTCTTGATGGTGGCGTTGCTGCCCTTGGTTTACACAGCCGTGTTGTGGTTGTTGATGTGCTGGTTGATCATGGGAGATCCCCTCTATGCGGTGAGGTCGTTGATGGCGGCTGGGCCGGGGCCGGGCGGCGCCCTGATTCTTCCGGACAGTCTCTGGTGGTGCTATGCGGGGTTGGCCGCATTGGTGGGCTGGATGCTGGCGCTGGCGTTGCGAGGGCATGACCGGGGCGGGGTCTGTCTGACCGTGCTCGTTCTGGCCCTGCCGGGGGCGGCGGGCCTGATGGCCTGGCGGGAACGGCTGTGGGACGGGGCGCCGCTTCTGCTGGCGCTTCTTCCCACCGCCGTTTTGGCGTTGGGGTACGGGATGGCTCATCAGGAACGAGTCGATGTCGCAAACGGCGCCAACGCACCCCGCCGTTTCAGTCGCCGCACGGTCTGGCTTCTGGCCCTTATCCCTCTGGTTATGGCCGGCCTTGTTCCGTCGGGGTTCCCGGCGTTGCGATCCGATTCCCCCGCCGTGATGCGCGCCCCCTGGCTTCCGGATCTTGAATTGCATGTGCGCCGCCGGGCGCCGTATGCAAAGGTGTTTGTTTGCGGCTATGAGAGTTTCGCCTTATTGCAGGGCCAAACCAGTCCGATCTTCGAGCATGCCCTGGACTTCAACTTTGACAAATCCCGGCGCGATTACTACGGTCAGGTTTTGTATCTTCTCGTTCACCGGCCCGAGCGCCGCAACGCCATGGATAGCATTCATTGGAAATGCCCGAACATCTATGTGCAGGGAGTGGAGGACGCGTTGTATGACAGCGACTGGGGGGAGTGGCGGTTGTTTGAACTGATTCAGGCGACTGCGCCGAGATAGGAGTATATGAAGGCATCACGGGTATCATCGGTCTGGATTCTGGGAGGCGCCGCCCTGGCGGCGGTTTTGATTCTGTTTGGTTCCTGGAGTTGGCGCCTGCTCAATGAGGCGGGCGCACGA
>CAYHEL010000180.1:0-5440 GCA_964355415.1 uncultured Verrucomicrobiota bacterium
GTCGTTACCGCCAACGGCTACCGGCTCCTGCTGGCCATTCTCCCGGCCGATTCCGGTGCTGCCCGTGAACGGGTGACGGCGCTTCTTCAGGATGGCGTCGCCGGTTTTCTTTGTGCCCCCGCCGTCATGGCGGTGGTGGTTGACCGCGTCGCCGGAGCCTGTCCGGTGGCGGTCGTGGACGCGGTGGGCGGCGAGACCATCCTCAGGTCGCTGGGCGTTGACATCCCGGTACCCGTGATTCCGCCATCGGTAATTCAGCCGATCCCCGTCGTCCCACCACCAGCCGTTCAACCAGTTCCTGCGATTTCTCCGCCGGTAATCAAGCCGGCTCCCTCTGTAGTAGTCGCCGTCCTCGGCGGCACCGTCCCTGAACCGACACTCCCAGTGATTCCGGTGACCCCAGTGCCCACTCCCGTGGTGGCACCGAATCCCATCCCCGAACCGCTGTCCGACACTCCCGCTGGTGTACCGGCTTCAGCCGGCGTCCCCAACGAGCCCACACCCGCACCAGTCCCCGAACCGGCAGTCATCGAGCCCCCATTCGTCGCGCCGGTGACCGAGTTAGACGTCACCGACCCAGCGCCCCTCGCAGCGCCTGACACCCAGCCATTGCCTGATCTCGTTGTCAGTGAACCGGCTTCGGCGCCCGAGCCAATCCCTGTGCCGGTATCCGAGCCTGTACCGGTGATTCCTGTGATCCCAGTGCCCTCTCCCGTGGAGGAGTCAGTGATTTCTCAACCGATCATCCCGGTGGTCGAGTCTGACCCCGAACCGCCGTCCGACACCCCCGCTGGTGTACCGGCTTCAGCCGGCGTCCCTGCCGAGCCCACACCCGTTTCTGAGTCGGCTCCACCAGTAGCCGAGCCCATTCCGGAAGCTCCAGCGCCAGAACCCGAGCTGGTGCCACCACCTGCCGAACCCGTTTCGGTCCCGGTTCCCGATCCGGCCCCTATCGAGTCCCCGCCGGTAGCGGATCCGCCCGTGATACCAGTCCCAGTACCTGAACCAGAGCCGCCGCCTGTTGAACCCGTTACGGCCCCGGCGCCCGCATCTGAACCTCAACCGGAAGTTGTTGAGTTGCCGCCCGTGCTCCCTGCTGAATCCACGCCGCCAGCGCCAGTGTCTGCCCCGCCTCCTGAACCGGTCGTTATTACACCTGCGCCCTTGTCGCCGCCACCCGTGATGGATCTGCCTATCGATATTCTGAAGAGGTCCGAGCTCGGGGAGGAAGCCGTCATCGGCGAAAAGGCTACAGAGGTTTCGGCCGAAATAACTGCCAATGCCCGTTGAAAATTACACTTCAATGGGAAAGAAACGAACATGAATTATAGAAGTCAATATCGCTTCACGAAATATCGTATATCTATTTACATTGCAACAGGTTGAGCTGTAATAAATGTTGGTATTGACTGAGAAATGAACCGTGCTATTATAATGCCATGATCAAGTACAAGGTGCCGTGCGACTGGATTCGATATGACTTTGCGAAGGTGGCGAATGAGTTGATGCTTGCCAAGGCAGCCATCCTATCGCTGACTAACATTCCCTATCAGCGGAGTTGGACGGAGCAACTTCAGGTGGTTCAGCTCAAGCGTGAGGTGGCGGGGACATCGCGTATTGAGGGCGCTGACTTCACGGATCGGGAGCTGGAGGCGGCCATGAATGAGTCGCCGGAGCAGTTACACACGCGGTCCCAGCGTCAGGCCGCCGCCGCCGTGAAGACTTATCGGTGGATTGCCGGGTTGCCATCTGACCGACCTATTGATGCTGCTTTGATCAAGGAAACACATCGTTACATTGTTGTTGACGCGGATGATGATCATTGTCCGCCCGGTCAATTACGGGGAAGGGATGTGAACGTGACCTTCGGAATACCGCCGCACCGTGGCGCCGATGGCGGTGAGGAGTGTGAGGCGGCATTTAATGGGCTCTGCCGGGCGGCGCAACAGGAGTTTCAGCGGCATGATCCTTTGATCCAGGCATTGGCCCTTCATTATCACTTTGCGGCCATGCACCCTTTCCTGGATGGCAATGGCCGTACCGCCCGGGCGCTTGAGTCGCTGATGCTCCAGCGGGTGAACTTGAAGGACACTCTCTTCATCGCCATGTCGAACTACTACTACGAGGAGAAGAACTCATACCTGAGAGCGCTGGCATCGGTCCGGGCGTCGGATCACGATCTGTCCGACTTTCTGGTGTTCGGGCTCAAGGGAATCGCGGTACAATGCAACCGGCTGTTTGATGAGATCCGGAAAAACGTTGCCAAGGCACTGTTCCGCAACCTGATGTACGATCTGTTCGGTCGGTTGCGCACCACGCGAAAGCGGGTTATGACGGATCGGCACATTGCCATTCTAAAGCGGCTGTTGGCGGTTAACAAGTTGACGCTGGAAGAATTATCTGAACAGACCCTGAATATTTATAGGCCGCTCAAGAATCCAGGCAAGGCGCTGATCCGCGACATCAACTACCTGTTGTGGTTGAAGGCGATTGGTTTCAAGAAGTTGCCGGAGAACCGGTATGAATTGTTTGCCCGTCTGGAGTGGCCGACGGAAGTCACAGAAACCGATTTCTTCAAGAGTGTCAGGGAAATGCCGAAAGCCAAAACGCACGGGTTCCTGTCATGATCGCGGGAGAAAAAAGATGGCTGGACGCTGGTGATTTGTTGTTACAGTTGTCGACAATTGATAGCCTGACTGCAATTTACTGGAGACTGACATGAACGGTACCGAACCGACCATCATCTGTCCGAAATGCAAGGCCGAGATCAAGCTGACTGAGTCGCTGGCGGCGCCGCTGGTTGAATCCATCCGCCTTGATTATGAGAAACGGCTCACGCAAAAAGACGCCGACATGGCCAGGCGGGAGACCACGTTGCGCGAGCGTGAGGCGGCCATGGCGAAGGCCAGGGAATCGCTTGATGACCAGGTTGCCGAGAAGTTGAAATTGGAACGGGCACGCATTGTCACTGAGGAATCCAAAAAAGCCCGGGCGGCTCTGGCGAATGACTTGGATCAAAAGGCGCGGGAACTGGCCGAGCTCCAGGATGTTCTCAAAGTCCGCGACCAGAAACTGGCCGAGGCCCAGAATGCGCAGGCGGACCTGATCCGGAAACAGCGCGAGCTGGATGATGCCAAGCGGGAAATGGAGCTGACCATCGAGAAGCGCGTGCAGGGGAGTCTCTCAACGACCCGCGACCAGGCACGGAAGGAAGCCGAGGAATCCGTCAAATTCAAGGTGATGGAAAAGGAGCAGACCATCACCGCGATGCAAAAGCAGATTGAAGAACTCAAGCGCCGCGCCGAACAGGGCTCCCAGCAGTTACAGGGTGAGGTTCAGGAGCTTGAGCTTGAGGCCCTGCTCCGGGCGAAATTCCCTCGTGACACGATTGAGCCGGTTCCGAAGGGCGAACATGGCGGCGATGTCCTTCAGCGTATACACGGTCCGCTAGGCCAAACCTGCGGCACGATATTGTGGGAGTCCAAGCGAACCAAGAACTGGAGCGACGG
The DNA here is from genome assembly GCA_964355415.1 of uncultured Verrucomicrobiota bacterium. Classification (GTDB taxonomy): domain Bacteria; phylum Verrucomicrobiota; class Kiritimatiellia; order CAIKKV01; family CAITUY01; genus JAABPW01. The sequence goes on from CAYHEL010000180.1 coordinate 3,510, forward strand.
GTGGCTGGTCAAACTGCGCGAGGACCAGCGCGCCGCCAAGGCCGAAATAGCAGTTCTGGTGACACAGGCTTTGCCCAAGGACATGGACACCTTCGATCTGGTGGAGGGTGTATGGGTCACCCCGCCGCGCACCGCGATTCCCGTAGCCCTGGCGCTCCGGCAGATGCTTTCAGAAGTAGCGTTGGCCCGCCAGTCAACCGAAGGCCAGCAGACGAAAATGGAGATGGTGTATCAGTACCTGACCGGCCCCCGCTTCCGTCAACGCATCCAGGCCATTGTCGAGGCGTTCTCCTCCATGCGTGAGGACCTCGACAAGGAAAAGAAGGCCATCATGAAACAGTGGGCCAAGCGCGAAGAGCAGACCGAACGAGTGCTCCAGGCAACCGTCGGGATGTACGGCGACTTGCAGGGAATAGCGGGCAAAACGTTACAGGAGATCGAGGGGTTGGAGATGAAAACGCTCGGCACTGGAGGAGAAGAATGAAACTTACTCGAGTTCGCATCCAGAACTTCCGCTCATGCCGCAATGTGGATCTGCACCTCGGTGACATGCACGCCTTGGTTGGGGCGAACAATGCTGGAAAGTCCACGGTCCTTCGGGCCCTGGACTTTCTTTTCAACCCGAGCACCAGGACGTTGAATGAAGAAGCCTTCTGGAACAAGGATCCGTCTCTCGAAATACGTGTTGAAGCCGTTTTCTCCGACCTGTCTGATAAAGAGAAAGAAGCGCTGGGCGGTTATCTGAAGCCAGACGGCACGTTCCACATGGCCAGGTCAGCAAAGATGGGGGCAATCGACGGTGATTCAGATCCTGACGCCAACTTTGGGGAAAACAAAATCGGAATTGGTCAACACTACAAGAAGCCAGTTCCGGAGCCGGAATGGCTCCAGGAAGTGAAGATCAACGGCAAAAGTATTACTGAGTGGTGGAAGACCAAGGACCAACTTGCGGTTGGTGGAGTCTGTTTCACCTCAGGGATGACAAAGAAACCGGCTGTCGAGGAGTGGAAAGAGAAGGCCAAGGAATTCGTTGCTGTCAATGCAGACAAGATTCCGATGCAGGACACATGGGTGGACAACCCCAAGGGTTACGCCAATGTGTTGAAGGGAACACTGCCGTTCTTCGTGCTCGTGCCCGCCGTCAGAGACGTTGTTGATGAATCGAAAGGCACAAAGAGCAGTCCGTTTGGCAAACTTCTCTACGCGATCCTTGACACTGTAACGGAGGATAGGAAGGCGAAAATCGAAGGTATACTCAGCGAAGTGGCGAAACAGATGAACCGAGCAGGAGGTGTGGAACGTGTTCCGATAATTGCGGAAACGGAAAAACAACTCAACACACTGCTTGGGGACTTCTTTGCCGGATGCGACCTGGAGATTGAATTTGCCACCCCAACACTCGAAATTCTCCTTGCCGCACCCAGGATCTATGTCAATGATGGCTTCCGCAACGCAGTCGAGAACAAGGGGCACGGCCTCCAAAGAGCCGTCATCTTCACCATTCTTCGCCGCTATGCCGATCACATGACATCTGCCCCCGATGGACGGCAACGGAATCTCATCCTCGCAGTCGAAGAACCTGAGCTTTACATGCACCCGCAGGCCCAACGAACCATTCGGCGAGTATTTCGGAAGATTGCCGCAGGAAATGATCAAGTGTTGTTCTCAACCCACTCCTCGCTACTGGTTGACGTGGCCTATTTTGACGAGATTATCCGCATGGAGGCAACCTGTCAGATGGTTGACGGTAAACGCACTACGTCATGTACTGCTTGGCAGTTGCCGATGCGCAAGATGATTCATGATATCGAAACTCGCATCCCGCAGAAGAAGGGCAAAGTCACGGCGGAATCCATGAGGGACTTGTACTCACACGCCTACAACCCACGACGCAACGAGGGCTTTTTTGCGTCGAAGATTCTTCTTGTAGA
>CAYHEL010000181.1:0-5387 GCA_964355415.1 uncultured Verrucomicrobiota bacterium
GCGCGGCGAAATTCCGAATCCGTCCATGAAACTCTGGGCCAACCAATTCGTCGATGTCGCGATCACCGTCTCGTCCGTCCTGGATGCGGTGATGGTGCCGGAAAGCGCCGTGCAATTCGGAAAGAACGGACCCTACCTGTACGTCATCGGCCAGGATCAAAAAGCCGTCTTGAGAGCGGTTAAAACAGGGGTTCGCGATAATGACTGGATCCAAATCACCGACGGCGTGGCGGCCGGCGAGACAGTGGTCGCCATGGGTCAACTTATGCTGCGCCCCGGCGCAGCGGTTATGGATCCGTCCAAGATGGCGGCGCCCGCGCACTGAGGATCAAGTCTTAAGGAAACAAAACCATGAGCTTTTCAGAACTATTTATCCGTCGCCCGGTCATGACCATTCTGATCACCGTCCTTCTGGTGGTCGGCGGGGTATGGGCGTACCTGCAACTACCCGTCAACAGTCTCCCGACGGTCGACTACCCCGTGATCCAGGTCACGGTCGCCTATCCCGGCGCCAGTCCGGCCACGATGGCCTCCTCGGTAGCCACGCCTCTGGAAAATGAGTTCACCCAGGTGAGCGGGTTGCAGTTCATGTATTCGGACAACAAGCAGGGGTTCACCACCATCACGCTGACCTTCAGTCTGAACCGTAATGTGGACCTGGTGGCGCCGGACGTCCAGGCCGCCATTACGCGGGCCACCCGGAACCTGCCTGTCGGCCTCCCCAGTCCACCCACCTACCAGAAGTACAATCCCTCGGATTCGCCAATTTATTATTTGATGCTCTATTCAGAAACCATGCCCCATGGCGAACTCTACGATTACGCCAATCATGTGGTTTCACGAAAACTGAGCATGGTCGAGGGCGTCTCCAAAGTGGAGGCTTTCGGCGCCAAGCGTGCCGTCCGCATCCAGTTCAGCCCCGAGCAATTGGCGGCCTACCAGATCGGCGTGGATGAACTGGCGCTGGCGCTCCAGGCGGGAACCGTGAACATCCCCGGCGGGAGTCTGAACGGCGCTTCACGTACCTACACCATTGAACCTCAGGGCCAACTCCGCACCGCCCGGGAATTTGAAAACCTGATCATCGCCACCCGCCAGGGCGCCCCGGTCCACTTGCGTGATGTGGCCAAATGTGTGGACAGCATCGGCAATGACCTGGTGAACATCCGATACAGTCCTCCCGGCCGGCCGGACTATGAAAAGTGCGTTGTCATGCGTCTGTCGCGTGTCAGCGGCGCCAATACCGTCGAGGTGGCCGACCATGTCAGCAAGGCCCTTGAGGAGGCCATTCGCGAACTTCCCTCAACGATTCACCTGGATACCATGTTCAATGGCGCCGATCCGATCCGTGAGTCGCTCCACGATGTCCAGATCACGGTTCTGATCGCCCTGGTCATGGTCGTGCTGGTGATTTTCTTCTTCCTGGGCAGGGTCCGTGAAACCATCATTCCGAGTATTGTTTTGCCCATTTCCCTGCTGGGCACCTTCCTCATGATGCTACCCTCGGAATTCAGTCTCGACACCCTTTCCCTGATGGGCATTATTCTGGCAGTCGGCTTTCTGGTGGACGATGCCATTGTCGTACTGGAGAACACGGTCCGCCACCTGGAAGAAGGCATGAAACCGATCCCGGCGGCCCTGAAGAGCATGAAGGAAATCTCCTTTACCGTGCTCTCCACCAGCGCCGCGCTGATCATCGTGTTCCTGCCCCTGGTCTTCATGACCGGCGCCGTGGGGCGCAACCTGCGGGAATTCTCCCTGACGGTTATATTCGCCATCATTGTCTCGACCGTTCTGGCACTGACGCTGTCGCCCATGATGTGCGCCCGTATCCTTCGTCACGAGAAAGAACCGAACCGCGTCCAGCGCTGGATTACCGGTTTCATCGCGGGAATGGTGCGGTTGTATGGAGGGGCACTTCATTTCCAGTTGCGCCACAAGTGGCTGGCTCTCGTCTCGTGGGCGTTCTGTATCATTGGGGCCATCGTGCTCTACTTCCTGCTGCCCAAGGCGTTTCTTCCGCCAGGGGACAGTAGTTTCATTTTCGGAGCCATGATCATGCCGCAGGGCGCCTCCACGGAGCAAATGCAGGCCTATCAGGCCAAGGTCACATCGATCGTCAAGAAAGACCCCAATGTGACGAAGGTTGGAAGCGTAACCGGGTTCATGCCCGGCGCGGATCAAAGCATGGGCTTCGTCTTCATCCGTCTGAAACCGCCACGTGAACGGGCGCCCATTGACCAGATCGCCATGACGTTCATGATGGAACTCTCGGCCATACCCGACGGAATTGTCGGCTTGAAGGCCATGCCGGTTCTGAAAATCAGTTCAGGCGGCGATCCGACCGCAGGCGGCGCCGACTATAGTTACATGTTGACTGGGTTGGATCGTGACACGGTCTACCAGGCTGGTTTGGAACTTGAAAAGGAACTGAGAACAATTCCTTTCCTGATTCCCTTCGCCTTCCAGAACAGTGTCAAGTTGACGATGCCGCGCCTGAATGTCACGCTCGACAGGAATCGCGCCTCGGCGCTGGGTATCCCCGCAAGTTCCATGGAGAGGGCTTTGGCTCTGGCCTTTGCCGGCGGGTACGTAACCCAATTCACAACCGACCAGGATCAGTATCAGGTGATCCCCGAAATTGAAAAATCCAACCAGCGTCTCCCTGATAATCTGGCCCTCCTCTACCTTCGCTCCGCGCAGGGGGCGCTGGTTCCCATGAAGTCCGTCATCCACTGGACCGAGGATGCGGGACCTCAGAATGTGCCCCATGCGCAACAGCATGAGGTCGCCACAGTGTCGTTCAGCGCCTGGCCGGGTGTTCCGTTGGGGATCGTTACCGACGAGGTTCAAAAGAGGGCGGAGAAACTGATGCCTGCGGGTGTGTATGGCCGGTTTGTCGGCGACGCCCTGGAATTCAAAAAATCGATCGCCAGTCTGGGCATCCTTCTGCTGATTGCCATCTTCCTGAAATACATCGTGCTGGGAATTCTCTACGAGAGTTACATCCACCCCTTCACCATTCTCACCACCCTGCCTGTGGCGATTTTCGGCGGGTTCCTGACCCTCTTTGTGTTCGGCAGCCAACTTTCACTGTACGCCTACATCGGGGTGTTCGTCCTGCTGGGTCTGATCACCAAGAACGGCATTCTGATGGTGGATTTCGCCCTGCAGCGAAAAGCCGAGGGCATGAACAGTTACGACGCCATCCATAGCGCCTGCATCGTCCGGTTCCGTCCGATTCTCATGACGGGCATGTGCGCGATCCTGGGAACCATGCCGATCGCGCTGGGTTACGGGGCTGACGCCTCCAGCCGTGTTCCGCTTGGTCTCGTCGTGGTCGGCGGTATGATCTTTGCCCAGGTCATCACCCTGTTCGTAACCCCCGGCATCTATCTCTACATGGAGAAAATCCAGGACCGGTTCTTCAAGCCGCGGACGGATTTGGAGTAGCGCTCACCAACCGGTGCAAGGTGACCTCGGGCGGACAGTTAAAACGGACATCCAGTCCGGAAGACCCCGTACCGGCCGAGGTGTATCCCTTCATCCCGCGATACTCCCAGGAACCGCGAGACATCTTCAGGGGCGCCACGGCGTTGATCATCACGGGGAAACCGCCCGGCAGGCAAATCTGGCCACCGTGGGTATGCCCGCACAAAACGACGTCAAACCCGCACGCGGCGGCCTTTCGGTATATCTCCGGAGAGTGGGACAGCAGAATCGCCGGCACGCCATGATCGAGATGCGCCGCCGCTTTTTGAATATTGTCCGTTTCATAGAAATGGATGTCATCCACACCGGCCAGGCACAGTTGAGCCGCCCCGCGTTTTATCATGACATCCTCATTCATCAGGAAATGGATCCCCATCGCCTCCATCGCCGGTAACATCTCGATGAAATCATGGTTGCCCATGACTCCATAGATATCGCCCCGCAAAAAGGATCGCAACCGCGCCAACCCCTCCATGGCAAACCCGGTTTCCCCGTACGTCTTGGCGCGGAAATCACCCGTCATCACACAGAGATCGTAGTTCAACGGCTCGACCACACGCGCCACCACGTCAACCAGATTCGGATTGATGTCGAGATGGAGATCGGAAAGATGCAGAATCGTGAATCCCTCGAATTCAGGAGGCAGTCCCTTCAGCGCAATGTCATGGTGCCGAACCCGCACCGCCAACGCATTGCGCTGGCCGCGTCCGTAGAATCCGGTCAGGTTCAGAACCAGTCTGATCAGCCAGTGGAACCAATGCATATTTTCGATATGAAAATACGTCAGGCCATAACCGAACATCCGGGCCACATAATGCGCCTGCAAATGGACACGCTGGGCGTAGAGCGCCCGCCCCAGACGATCCTGAAGTTTCTTGTGGGGGGAGTCCGGCATATAATATCAGGGGTTCAGAATTCAGATGGGAAGTTCGGTGTCAGTCATCCGGGACAGCGGTCTCAATGCCACATCCCGTTTTGAAAGAATCGGGTTCTCCACGGGCCAGGGAATTCCGAGCTCCGGATCCGACCAGAGAATGCCCTTCTCGTCCTTGGGGGAATAGGGATTGCTGCACTTGTACATGAAGTCGGCCTCGTCGCTCAGCACGCAAAATCCGTGTGCGAATCCGGCGGGAATGAAGAACTGATGGTGATTGGCATCCGATAGAATGGCCGACACCCATCTCCCGAACGTCGGCGACCCGCGCCGCACATCCACGGCCACATCATAGATCTCGCCGCGAACGACCCAGACCAGTTTGTCCTGGGGGTTGGGCAACTGGTAATGGAGGCCGCGCAGGGTTCCGCGCACCGACCGCGACCAGTTATCCTGCACAAACTCAGTCCCGAGTCCGGCGGCGCGATACGCTTCGGCCTTGAATGTTTCCTGAAAGAAACCGCGCGAATCGCCAAAGACCTGCGGGATGACCAACTTGATCTCGGGAATCGCCTGGGGAACCACCTGCAATGCCATGATTAGCCTTCCTCCGACATGCGGATGAGATACTGGCCGTATTCGTTCTTGGCCATAACCTGCCCCAACGCCTTGAGTTGTGCGTTTGAGATGTAACCAAGCGAATAGGCAATTTCCTCGATACAGGCCATCTTGAATCCCTGCCGAACCTGTACCGTCTGTACGAAACTCGCGGCATGATACATGGAGTCATGCGTACCGGTGTCAAGCCAGGCAAACCCGCGTCCCAGGGAGTGAACCTTCAACGCGCCTGCCGTGAGGTAGGCCAGGTTGATATCCGTGATTTCCAGTTCCCCGCGCGGGGAGGGCTTGAGGTCGGCGGCCATCTCAACAACCCGGTTGTCATAGAAATAGAGGCCGGGTATGGCAAACTTGGACTTCGGTTTGGACGGTTTCTCCTCCAGGGAAAGCGCCCGGCCCGTGG
>CAYHEL010000182.1:0-5361 GCA_964355415.1 uncultured Verrucomicrobiota bacterium
TTCCGCTGAAAAACCTCCGAGAACGTCAAGATCGAGACAGAACAGCACAATCCAGCGGCTTTGGGGCGGATGGGGTACTCCCTGGCCGGACGAAAGCCGCTGGTACGCGTACCGAGAAACCGTAAAACATTTCGAATGCATAACCCGTTTAGCATTGGTTATTTTTCGGGAAACTGACGGACAATCCCGCTTCCCGACCCGCCGCCTCCCCTGTCGCCATGCAGGTTCCCATCACCCGCACCGACCCCATTGCCTCGCGAGTCGCCGAGATGCACCGGCCCGCGCAAAGCAGGTTATCCACAGCCTGCGCCCTCAGGCAGGGCAAGGGAATCTCGTAGCAGGCCCCCGGTTTAAGATACCGATACACCGGCCCTCTCTCCTGATCCCAGAGTTCAACCGGCCAGGCGCCGCGAACCGCGGCATCGGGAAACTTTTTCGCCTTCAGAACATCCTGTTCGGTCAAAGTATATCGCCCTTTCAGACGAGGGCCTTCCCGGTCAAGAATCTCCGGCGACGTCTCCTGCACGGAGGCATTTCTAAACTCCACAAGTTTGTTCTTCAGGCACCGTAGCACGCGCAACCCCTCCTCTTGCGCAGGCCCGGCAGTCGGGCGCGGTGCGGGAGGAAAACTCAACTTGCACCATCCTTCGCCCGGTGCATCTCCCGGCAAGAACGTCGTGAACTTAAAGTGGGCGGGAAGTTCGCCCGCGTCCACGGCCTGCCTCACCACATACGGCACCTTGATCGATAAGACCTCGTCCACCCCGCTCAACCCGGCAAGCCGCAGGGTCAAGCCGGCCAACTGTCTTTCCGAAACGGGAGCCACTTCATGCAAGGCCGGAGAGGACGCAATCACTACCCCTTCTCCCGAGCAGTCCACTACGACCTGCGGAACCACACTGGCGCTGTTTGTTGCCACTTTGACAATACGGCCGGCCTGAATGGTAATCCCTGTGACGCAGGTTTTGTACATGACCCGAAGTTTCGGTTCTCGCCCCAACAGGTTCGTAAATACAGACTGCAAGGCCGCAGGCCTGTACGGCAGGACATCCACCTTTCCCAACCGAAAGGGAAGGAGGCTGGGTTCGGCCCGGCTCAGACCCTCACAAACCTCGCGCACCAGTCCTTCATTGAGAAGTTCCGGTGAAAAGACGGGGCCATTCAGGTATAACCCACAGATGAACCGGTGCAACCCCGTTACCCCTGTTCCGCCTGGAAAGGGGCTTTTCTCCACAAGCAGAGTATCGGCGCCAGCCCTCGCGGCGGCCACGGCGGCCGGTACACCGGCCGTCCCCGCCCCCACCACCAAGACATCACATTGAAGATTCATAGATAAACCAAGACCCCGTCACGCCTATAACAACCGCCGTACATTCTCCCGGATGCGCCGGACGTCATCCTCGTCCAACATACCATCCACATAGGATAACACGACGTTCATCCGATCCCCGTTCTGATTCACAAAGAAACCAACCCCGGGGGGCGTTGGCACGAGAGGCATATGGAACAGGTTCACCACCTCGGCACCCATGAATTGGGAATGCGCATACCCACCCTTGCCCACACAGGACAAACCCAGCGATGCAAACTCACCGCGCAACGGGCGCAACATCAACCTTCCCAATACAGAGGTCGGCAGGATACGCATGAGCATGCTGGACTCAGCCAGGGCGCGCGGAAAGCCGCTCTTGATCTGCTCATACATCTGCGAACGCACCTGCTCTATGACCTGTTTCCGGTCACCCAGAATCACCGCCGGAACACCAAAGAACAGGAATGAAACATGATTGAAGAACATTTTTGAGGCCGCCGTATCAGGGGTCCGCGAGTCCACCGATACCGTGATCAGATAGTCCTGCCCCTTTGCGTGCCGCGCCCTGAACACCCCATCCAGGGTCTGCAAGGCGGTCGCCAGGACATAGGGCATGAACATGAGGAATCCGGCGGACTTGTAGGCACGTTCAATGATGGACTGCGAATCCCGTGCGTCGAACTCAATCAGGGCAAACTTAAAACCCCGCCCCTTCAACGGCACGGGCCGGGGTAGAATGACCGGTGTTGTTTTGGAAAAGGCGAGAAGTTGCCGGACCAACTGCTTGCCAGCTTCAAACTTGTTCATCCAGTCACTCAGGTGAGCCGGTTCGGCGGGTAAAATCCGGGCCAGGCGGTCCCGGCAATCTTCACCGCCAGACCAACGCTGAAAGAGATCAAGAAAGGCCTCCGCGCCCTGTGCATCGAAAAGGCGGTGGTCAAAATGAAGAGCCAGATAGTGCCGGTCATCATCCACATGCAACACCCGGAAGGCCAGATGTTCATGAGCCCCGGCAAAACGGGTGTTAATCCCCTGCGCCAGGGCGGGCATGACGTCCTGCTCCGCCACGCTCCTGATTTCCACCTTGACCGGGATGGGTCGGCCGGGGGGCGGCATCTTCCAATACGGCGCCAGATTCCAATCCCGGGCGGGTCTTCCGCCCAATACCGGAAATTGGCTGGTGAACCCGGCGACTGCGGCACGAAAACGGTCATCGTCAAACCGACCCTTGAGTTCCAATACGACCTGTGAGGCGTTTGATCCTCCGGTGGCCCGGACACACATCTCGTCCAGTGCCCCGATGACCCAGTCAATCCCGCTCAGGTAGCGTTTGGATTTCGAATACGGTATCCGAACCTTCATCCCGAAAGACCTTTGCTGATCCGGCAGGCAAGCGCATGAATGGTTTCGAAATCCTCCCGGGTGAGCCCGGACTCAATCAATCGCAGGTTGAATGTCTTCTCAATCACGACGAGGAGTTCCACGAACCCCATGGAATCCAGTCCCAGTACGGGAAGCGGGACGTCCGGCTTCACAACGGAAGTCTCGACGCATAAAATGGAAGCAATCTCCTGTATCAGTTTTTGCTCCACCCCCGGAATCGATTTGTCATCCATAAGACTCTCCTTTCTCCACGAGCCACAACTCAGGAATCAGCGACGGAAGGAACGCGGTCACCGTGTCAAATGCAGGTTGGCCTGACGTCCGGCACAATCCAATCGCGTACACAACACATCACTCACAGCGGCGGCGGTCGTCTCGCGGCAGATCCTCACTCCATGCGGGTTCTCCTGAACCGGACAGGCATAGTGTTTCTGCTTCTTGAGCATCAACGCCCCCGTGGCGGCATGGAATGCGCTTCCGGTCAAGATGCTTCCGAAAAGCGGAGCGTAGCCCGCCGTGAGTCGGCCGGGCACGACGACTGCACGATAGGCGCTTTCGTCCCTGGCCATCCCGCAGGCATCCAGCACATGCACCAGTGTCACAGGATCCAATCCACTTACAGGACTCTGCACCACGCCCGCAACCCGGCCATAGCCCGCCCCTGCGGCATTCTTTGTCAGCAGAAAAAACACACTGCCTTCGCCGGGGACGACCTCAGGAGAGGAGGAGAAGGCAAAGGGGTTGATCCGTCCATCCCGGGCAGGTGTCAACATGCGGCCACAGGCGTATTCCATGACCGTCCCCAGTTCATCCGCCACGCCGACCAGGACCGCATCGCAACGTCCCTGGTCCAGCCATATCCGGGCCAGCAGAACCGCCTGGTGGAAGGCAAAATGAAAGTGGGTCAACGTCAGGGTCGGACCGCGCACATCCAGCGTCATCGCAATATAGGATGCGGCGGCATTATGCACCGAATGCGAGAACGCCGTGGGCGACACGGCGCCATCGCCAAAATCCAGAATGCCGTCCAGGAAACTAAAGGTGGTGACATGGGGTCCGAAAGCGGTTCCAACGATGACCCCCAACCGGGCCCTGTCCAGATCCGAACCCAACCCGCTGTCCTGTAACGCATCGGATGCGGCCAGCACGGACATTCGCGTGAAACGGTCCGCCCTCCGCGCCTTGGAAAGCACCACCTTGTCATTCAGCGTCTCCGCCGACACGGCATACACCGGCAACGGTCCGGCATGTGATCCCCGCACATCAACGCTCGTCGGCTGTACCCAGCCCTGTTCAAGACACGTCTCCAGAGCCGATACACCCCGTCCGCGCGAACACACTATTCCCATGCCCGCAATATTCATCGGTTTCGTCCAATTACCAGCGCCGCGTTATTCCCACCGAAAGCCAGCGAGGTTGAAATTGCATACATCCCGGTCACACCCGTTTTTTCGCGCACCGCACCGATGGGGATGTCATCGTCCCGGTTCTCAAATCCCGGACTGGCGGGAATCCAACCGTCCTGAAGGGCGGACGCCGTAAAGACCGCCTCAAGCGCGCCCGCCGCGCCCAGCGTATGTCCCGTAAAGCCCTTCGTGGAAATCACCTTGATATCCGAACCGAAAACCCGGGCCAACACCCCGCCCTCGACTTTGTCATTGTCCCGGGTGGCGGTCCCATGCGCGTTCACAAAACACACGGCACCCGGATCAATGCCCGCCTCATCGAGACTCGTCCGAATCGCGGTTTCCAATCCGGCCCCATCCGGTCGCGGAGCGGTCAAGTGATGGGCGTCGCAGGCGGCGCCGTACCCCGCGACGCAGAGATCCGGGACCACGCCCCGGCGGCGGGCTGCCGATTCCGATTCCAGAATCACCATCGCAGCGCCCTCTCCGAGGTTGAGACCCTGGCGGTCACGATCATACGGACGACAGGGCTCCTTGCTGAAAACGCTCAGGGAACCAAACCCGCAGACTGGAATACGGTTCAACTCGTCGGCTCCGCCTGCAATGGCCAGATCGCACAATCCGCTCCTGAGCCATCCCATGGCAACTCCGATGGCATCGGCACTGGAGGAGCAGGCGTTGACCACCGTGAGACAGGGACCGGATGCGCCCACGGCCTCCGACAAGGCCTCCGCAAGATTGCTTTTCAGGAAAGAGTCCACCGCATCCAACGGAGCGGCGCCATCACGGCGATAGGCCGTATAGAACTCCATGTCATTCAGTTGACTGGCCACGGTGGTGCCCATGCAAACCCCGACGCGCAGACCCGATAAATCGTAGCCCAGCCCGGCCCCGGCCAGGGCTTCATCCAAGGCGTGGAACGCCAACTGCAACGTGCGGGATTTCGACCGCCCGGGATCCCGGAGCGGCTGGCGGACTTCATAAACAGGGTAGTCCAGGGGGGAAGGAAACAGAGTGATCTTACCGACATTCCTGCGACCCGCCGCGAAACAGTCCCGCGTTTCCGCGAGATTCATCCCGGCGGCCGACACCACGCCCATACCTGTGATCAAGACACGTTCAATCACTTCTGCCCTTGCTTGGTTTCGTAAATGTAGTTGGCGAGTGTGTTGACGGAGCGGAAGATCTCCCGACCCTTCTCCATGTCCTTCACTTCCACCCCGAAGTGACGTTGCAGGATCACCACAATTTCGACGGCAT
>CAYHEL010000183.1:0-5333 GCA_964355415.1 uncultured Verrucomicrobiota bacterium
GGTGCAGGGCATGGATGACATCGCTCTCCATGTTGCCGCCGGGATCGTCGATATCGGTATTATTTCGGTGCCGCATGATGCCGCCCAGGATGTCGCCGATCTGTTGATTAAAGCGGGAGTCCGCGGGCTCCTCAACATGACAACCGCCCACCTTCAGGTTCCGGAAACCGTTTCGGTTGTGGACGTCAGGATTTTGCTGAGTCTGCGTGAACTGGCGTATCGGGTCAGGAGCAGGTGACATGGGGTGACATTCTGGAATCAGAACCATTTTTTGTAATTGAGATGCCAACGAAAGGGAAGTTAATGACGAAACCAATGGAGCAGTTATTGGAACTACGCAAGGCGGCCGAGCAACGGCTGCATGTGGATAAGTTCAACTCGAGAATCAGGATTACCGTGGGGTCGGCGACCTGTGAAAACGCCGCCGGTTCCAATGAGGTGTTTGCCCGTATCGAGGAGTTGATACAAAAACACCAGTTGAAGGATGTGACGCTGAGCCGCGTGGGATGCACGGGCCGGTGCGACATGGAACCGGTTGTGGCCGTGTTTTCCCGGGGTGATTTGCCGGAAAAATATATCACCATGAGCCCGGAGAAGGTTGACACGGTGTTCGAGTCGCACATTCTCAAGGGCGTTCCGGTTCAGGCATTTTCAATGCCCCATGTCGACAAGGAGGACACCCCTTTTGTGGAGGAAAAACTCTGGGCCGATTCGAGATTGGCCGACCGGTTTTCACCCGTGTTCGGGGATGTGGCATTTTTCGGGAAACAGATGCGCGTCACCCTGCGCAATTGCGGCGTGATCGACCCCGAGAGCCTTGACGAATACCTGGTCGTGCGCGGCTATCAGGCGGCGGTCAAGGTTCTGACCGAGATGCAACCCCGGGATGTCATTGATGCGGTGACCAAGTCCGGCCTGCGCGGGCGCGGCGGCGGCGGATTCCCCACCGGTGTGAAATGGAACTTTGCGGCCGTTCAAAAGAGCGAGGATAAGTACATCATCTGCAATGCGGACGAGGGCGACCCCGGAGCGTTTATGGATCGCAGCACGATTGAGGGCGACCCCCACACCGTGGTGGAGGGAATGATCATCGGCGGATTTGCCATCGGCGCCAGGAAAGGCTATGTCTATATCCGGGCGGAATATCCCCTGGCCATCAAGAGGCTTGAAATCGCCATCGCCGCCGCCCGCAAGGCCGGATTCCTGGGAAAGAAGATCTTCGGAACCGACTGGGATTTCGATATTGAGATCCGTCTCGGCGCCGGCGCCTTTGTGTGCGGCGAGGAGACGGCGTTGATCCGCTCCATCGAGGGCGAGCGCGGCATGCCCAGGCCCCGTCCTCCTTATCCGGCCGCCTCGGGACTGTGGGGCAAACCCACGGTTATCAACAACGTTGAGACCTTCGCCAATATTCCCGTGGTCATTCTGGATGGGCCCGAGTGGTTCGCCTCGATCGGAACCGAAAAGAGCAAGGGAACCAAGGTCTTCGCCCTGGCCGGCAAAGTCTGCAACACCGGACTGGTGGAGGTTCCGATGGGAACTACCCTGCGCGATGTGGTCTACGGGGTTGGCGGAGGTATCCGGGATGGCAAGAAATTCAAGGCCGTTCAGACAGGCGGCCCCGCGGGGGGCTGCCTTCCGGAGTCATGCCTTGATACCCCGGTGGATTACGAGTCGCTGACGGCGGCCGGATCCATGATGGGTAGCGGCGGAATGATTGTGATCGACGAGGAGTCCTGCATGGTGGATGTGGCCCGGTTTTTCCTGGATTTCACGCAGGATGAATCCTGCGGGAAATGCACGCCGTGCCGGGAAGGAACCAAGCGAATGCTGGAAATCCTGCAGCGCATTGTCGAGGGCAGGGGGGTGGAAGGGGATATTGAGAAACTTCTCCGCCTGGGTGACACGATTAAGCGGACTTCATTGTGCGGTCTGGGACAGGCCGCTCCGAACCCGGTGATCAGCACGATCAAGCATTTCCGGGATGAGTATGAAGCCCACATCAGGGAGAAGCGCTGCCCGGCGGGAGTTTGCCCCAAACTCCAGACCTATACGGTGATTCCCGAAAAGTGTATCGGGTGCGGCGCCTGCAAACGCCGGTGTCCGGTGCCTTGCATCAGCGGGAAACCGAAGGAGATTCACGAGATTGATCAGGCGCGCTGTATCCGCTGCGGCCAGTGCTTTGAAGCCTGCAAATTTGACGCGATAAAAAGGAAATAGCCATGACATCAGAAAAAAAAGTTACGCTGTGGATCGACGGCGTCAAGGTGACCGTGCCCGAGAAGACCACCATTCTCCAGGCGGCCGCCTCGATCAATATCGATGTGCCGAGTCTGTGTTACCATCCCGACCTGAGCGTGATTGGCGCCTGCCGGGTGTGCGTGGTTGAGGTCGAGGGCCAACGAAACCCCGTGGCCTCCTGTTCCTTCCCGGTAGCCGAGGGGATGAAGGTCAAAACCTCCTCCTCGTTGCTGCGCCGACTCCGTCGTGACGTGGTGGAACTGATTCTGGACAATCATCCCATGGATTGTCAGGCCTGTACTCGGAATGGAACGTGTGAATTGCAGAAACTGTCCTATGACCTGGGCGTTCGTGAACGGTTATTCGAAGGGGAACGCAAGCACTACGCCATTGATAAATCATCCCCGGTGCACCGCAATCCGGATAAGTGCATTCTGTGCGGACGCTGTATCCGGGTCTGTGGCGAAGTGCAGGGGGTTCACAACCTCAACGTTCAGCATCGCGGTTTCCGAAACGTCGTGGCACCGGCTCATGAGGAAAACATGATTGACTCCGTCTGCATTCATTGCGGGCAATGTGTCAATGTCTGTCCGACGGCTGCCTTCACGGAGCAGGATGCCACCGAAGCGGTCTTTGAGGCTCTCTCGAATCCCGACTTGCATGTGGTGGTGCATACCGCCCCCGCGATTCGCGCCACGGTGGGCGAGGGATTTGGTTTCAGGCCGGGAACGCCGGTGACCGGGAAACTGGTGACGGCCTTGCGCCGGGCGGGGTTTCATAAGGTGTTCGACACCAACTTTGGCGCCGATTTGACAATCGTGGAAGAGTCAAATGAGTTTATCAGCCGGATTCAGAAGAAGGAGCGGTTGCCGCTGATTACATCATGTTCGCCGGGGTGGGTCAATTTCATGGAACGCTTCTATCCGGAGCTGATTCCCCTGACTTCAACGTGCAAGTCGCCGATGAGTATGCTCTCGACCCTGCTCAAAACCTATTATGCCCAGCAGATCGGGATTGACCCGAAGAACATTTTTGTTGTGGCGGTGATGCCCTGCACGGCGAAAAAGTTTGAGGCGAAACGAGCCGAGCATGTGGCGCCGTGGGGCAAGCCGTACACGGATGCCGTGTTGACGACCCGCGAGTTAATCTGGATGTTGAAATGTCTGGGAGTTGATTTTCATAGTCTTGAAGACGGGTTGTTTGATTCCCCGTTGGGGGTCTCATCCGGAGCGGCCGATATCTTCGGCGCCACGGGGGGCGTCATGGAGGCCGCCCTGCGGACGGCCTATGAAAAGATTACGGGGAAGGAGTTGGATTCCCTGGATTTCAATGAGGTTCGCGGCGTGGAAGGGGTGAAGGAAACGTCGGTTCAGATCAATGGCACGTCCATCAACATCGGGGTTGCCAATGGCCTTCAGAATGCCAAAAATCTCCTGGACCGCGTGGCCAGTGGAGAGAAGGAGTATCACATCATTGAAATCATGGCTTGCCCCGGAGGGTGTGTCGCGGGCGGCGGTCAGCCGTATCCGCCCAGGGGGATGCATGTGCTGGACCCCGAACTGGCCCGGTTGAGAGCCAAGGCTCTATATTCGATTGATGGGAGCAAGTCCCTCCGCAAGTCCCATGAGAATCCGGCCATAGAATTGTTGTATGAAAACTTCCTGGGGGCGCCCAACAGTCATGTGTGTCATGAGTTGCTGCATACCCATTATGAACCCAAGTATCCGAGAGGTGTGAAATGAAGTCGATATTGCTCCAGAAAGAGAAGGACAAGGCGAAGGCGGTTCTTCCGGCGTCCGTGATCCAGTATATCGAGGATTGTGCGTCTAAAAGCAATCCCAGCAGTCATCTGATTTCGGTGCTGCACAAAGTGCAGGATCATTTCGGGTATCTGGGCCGGGAACACATGGATGCCGTGTCGGTGTTGATGCAGATCCCGTCGGCGAAGGTGACCGGGGTGGCGAGTTTCTATCACTACTTTAACTTCTCGCCGAGGGGGAAACACCGTGTTTCCCTGTGCATGGGAACGGCGTGTTTTGTGAAGGGTGCGGGTCATGTTCTGGACAAGATCAAGGAGTTACTGGGCATTGACGTCGGACAAACCACGGAGGACGCCCAGTTCTCGATCGACGTGGCCCGATGCGTCGGCGCGTGCGCCCTGGCGCCGGTGATGATCGTGGATGAAAAAGTTTACGCCCAGGTCAAGCCCGACCAGGTTGCGAAAATCCTGTCGGAATACGGCTACACTCCCAAGAAGGCGAAGAAGTAGGGTGGTTATCCCAGGATGATCCGGACGACATCAGCGGCGCTGAAGTCCGGATTGCCTGACTCGCAGAACTGGGAGATGTTCACGTAATCATCACCCAGGGTCAGCATGGGCAGTTCGTGTTGGCCGTTCCCTAACGCCTGGGTATACCCGATATTCGATACCAGTGAATTGCACAGGCATTTGCGGTTCACGGTGTCTTCGATCTTTCCGCCCTTGGCCCTATAGGAGGCTTCAGGTTCGGCGGGGCAGCGGTAACCCAGGGTTCCGTCGGATTGGCGATAGACTTCCCGCAGGAAGCCCAGATCGCAGAGACGTTTTCGTTCCTGATAGATGGCGGGATCCGACAGCGTTCCTTCGAGGAGGGCGACTTTGAAGGGGAACCCGGTCGGCGACGCCTGCGGGTCGGTAAAGACCTTGGCATGGCCCTGCAAAGCCTGCTGGATAAGGGCACGACGGATTTCGGGGGTCACTCCGGATTCCATGCAGAGTGCAAAGGCGGTGCCCACCTGAACCCCGGCGGCGCCCTCCGCGATGGCCGATTTATATTTCTCGGGCGAACCGTACGAGCCGGCCAGCCAGAATGGAATATTGAGAGTCCGGAAGGATGACAGATTAACAGCGTCCCGAATACCATAGACAGGTTCCCCGGCGTCGGAAAGTTGCAGTTTCCCGCGGGGCGGCGCATTATGACCGCCGGCGAGGGGGCCTTCGATGATGAACCCCTGAATGGATCCATTGGCGCGCCTCAACAGCATGGTGGCCAGTGTGTCGGACGAAACGATGGGGAGGAAGTCCGGCCTGTTCAGTGCCGACAACGCCGACT
>CAYHEL010000184.1:0-5310 GCA_964355415.1 uncultured Verrucomicrobiota bacterium
TCATTCAGACGCCGCAACGCCATCCCGAAATCCGGATACGCATCCAATAACATGGTCGCCTTCTCCGTCCCGGTCGCAGTCATGAACTTCGGCAGGTTCAGGGCGAACAGGTTCACAAACTCATTCAGGAGGGCCTGTCCACCCTTGCCGGTGGACGACGTCACCTTCAAACTGCCATTCACCCCCTTCCGCTCCACGGAGATCCCGTTATCCAGTGACACCTTGATATAGACTTCATCGGCACCATCATGCACCGGTTGAGAGGGCTTGAACCGGTCCCCGCCCAACGCCCACATAATCCCATCGAGCACACTCGTCTTTCCCTGCCCATTCCGCCCCCCGATGACAGTCAAAGCATCCCCCGAGCAATCCAAACTGAAAGCCCGCACCCGCTTAAGATTCTCCACCTCCAACCCAACAATCTTCACATTCTTCTTCATCTCATTGATCCTTCGTGTCCTTAGTGAACTTTGTGGTAAAAACTCCCCGCATTCCTCATCTGCGCCCATCTGTGTTCATCTGCGGATACATTCTCCCCATCTTCCTCTGACTCAGGTTTCAGGTCTCATCCCTCAACCTTCAACCCTCCCCCCGCCAAAACCTCTGCAACTCACTCAGGGGAATCCGATGCGAACCCCGCCGGATTTCCACCGCCTTGATTCGACCTTCACGGATTGCCCGCCAGATCGTGCACCGGGACAACCCGGTTTCGGCGGCGGCCTGTCCCATCCTTAGCAGGCGAATGGATGCCGGGGTTTTCGACTCAGGTTTCCCGGCAAGAACGGCGTTTATCGCGTCAAGCCGCGGATCGCCATCTGGGATTTGCGCCAATGAAACAAACAAATCAGACTTGCTCATAACCGCACCTCATTCCTACTCGTCCTTTCTCACTGTGGGAGGGGCACTACGTGCCGCGACGCCCTTTCGTGTTCATGGCGCCACGATTGCAGGAAGGAGGGGTCCGGACTACTTTTGTCCGCCGAAATGTCCGGCAATGTCCGCTAACACTGGAATGTCAGGACTGCCACCATACCCCTATAAACAAAAGCCATTGCGGCTTTTGCTCTCACGCGGGGAAGGGCGAAAATAGTTGGAAAAATGTCCGCAGAATGTCCGCTCGCGACTTAAAACGAGGGGAATGTCCGCTTTTTGTTTCAGGCGGTTGCAATGTCCGCAGAATGTCCGCTCTTCTTGCTTTTAATCGCACGCCGGTGCCGCCGTTCGAGCGCATCTACCCTAATCTCGATGTCCGCTTGTTTCAACGGATCACCTTGGACGGCACGCCGATAGTGTCGCTTGGCATCGTTCGGTCGCATCCATGGGGCTTTGTCGGGTGTTTTGCGTGCTGTTTCAATGTCCAACCGGGCAAGGGCACCAAAGGTTTCCCTGTCCGTGGCGTGATTTCGCCGTTCCAACGCAAAGGCTTGCACAAGGTCATCCGTTGCGCCCCGGTCAGGATTCAACTTTGAACACCGCAACGCGGGGGCAACCGAGGCCAGGACGAGTTCCGCCGCCTTTTGGGCAACCGTGGCAATGGTGTCATCACCCTTCACCATTTTTCTGTTTTCTGTCCGTCCCCCACTGTCTGTAGTCCGTGGTCTGTGGTCACACCCACTCGCCTTCCCAAACGGCAACTCCTCCTGCAATCGAACGGCAAACGTGCCCGCCGTCCTTCCATCACTGAACAACCGTTTTGCTTCTTCTCGACAGGGTTTCACTTCATACCAACCTTTATGCCGGGTCACCCGCACCCGCACATTGATGGCCCTGTGATTTTCCCTTCTCTCCACCCAGAATTCCACGCTTTCCCCTGCTATTCGCTCAGTCATCTCCGGACTTTCGCTGATAAAGTTCAGGGTGTTGAGGTAGGCAATCTCTGCTTTTTGCATGACTCGACGAATCAGATCCCGATTCTTTTCCGTCTGACCGGGATCATGCAAAGGATCCATACTGTGCATGTCGCACACAGGCAATTGGGCCATGTTGTGCTTCTTCAGGAACGCCTGGAGATGGTAAAGCATGTGCTTTCGGTAAATTCCGCCCACCTGAACCTGATACTTGCTCAGGGCGGTATGGAGTCCGATGATATTCAACACATGTCCCTTGAGGACCAACATTGCCGCCCGCGCCCTGAGGTATACCGTCAGATGCAAATACTCGAAACTCGCCTCAGGCGTTTCTAATAGACCAATCATCCGATCAGCCAGATGCCAGGGGAAAGCATCCCAATCATGATCCACATGGGTCAACGATCGAAGCAACCCCGGAACACACTTCTCATCCAGATCGGCAGGGTAGGGGATACCCCAATCCGCAGGGTGGATTTCACTCTTCACAATCAGTCCTTCTTTGCCTGGTTTATGCACAAAAAGGGAGAGCCCTGAACACTCCCCCTTAATGTTCAGGGGCTCTCCTGGTCGATCAGCAAACTAACTACAACATAACAAACTGCAAGCGCATCTCAATCACTCATGCCTGCAACACGCATTTTCCACAATCCGCTGTGTACTCTATTTGCGTGTCTTGTGTTTCGCTGGTTCACTCATGAGAAAGAGTCCCATATCAGAACCGTGTCGGCGTCTTGGCTGTGTCGTTCGCTTTCGCCGTCATAAACTTGGCTATTCGCAGGCCAAACTTGCTGAATTGGCTGGCTGTCACGATAATCATATTGGTTTCATTGAACGCGGGGTTCATAATCTGTCAGTAGATCTTCTGATCCGCCTGGCCTCTGCCCTCAACACCAACGTTAAAAGCCTGCTTCGGTCCGCAAAAATCGGATGACCCGCGACGCCATCACCCATTCCTTTCTCCTCCTTTTCAAATCTGAGATCCTTGAATCTCAAATTCGATGAACCCCGCCACTCCGTTCTTAATGCGCTCGCAATCGGAAACCGTTTCGCTATAGTTCCGACTTCATCGACGAGGAGCAAACACTGTGCATGTGGCCGAGTTCATTTCGAAATGGAAGAAAACGGACCTGAAAGAACGCTCCGCCGCCCAGGAGCATTTCCTCGACCTCTGCCACATTGTCGGGCACCCCACACCCGCCGAAGCCGATCCCACCGGCGAATCATTTTGTTTTGAAAAGGGTGCGGTCAAACACGGCGGCGGCGACGGCTTTGCCGATGTCTGGAAACGTGGTTGTTTCGGATGGGAGTATAAAGGCAAGCATAAGGACCTTTCCGCCGCCTACGACCAACTCCTGCGCTACCGCAACGCCTTGGAAAACCCGCCCTTGCTGGTTCTCTGCGATCTTGACCGCATTGTCATCCATACCAACTTCACCGGCACCGTCTCCACCACCTACGACATGCCGCTGGAAAGTCTCGCCGAACCCGGTAATCTCGCCATTCTGCGTGCCGTATTCAACGATCCCGAGTCCCTCCGCCCCGGCCGTACCAGCGCCGCTGTCACCCAGGATGCCGCCCAACACTTCGCCGAAATCGCTTCTGCCATGCGCCAGCGCGGACTTGACCCTGCCGCTGTTGCCCACTTCCTTGATAGGATTGTCTTCTGCCTCTTCGCCGAAGACACCCGTCTCTTGCCCGATAGGGTCTTCAGTCGCATCGTGGAGCAATCACGCGGTGACCCCGCCCGTTTCGGCAAGATACTGGGTCAACTCTTCGATACAATGGCCACCGGTGGCGATTTCGGCCTTGAACCCATCCGCCATTTCAACGGCAACCTTTTCGACGATAGAACCGTCCTTGATCTGACCGCCGACGAAATGAAACGTATCGCCATTGCGGCCAACCTCGATTGGAGTGCCGTTGACCCCTCCATCTTCGGCACCTTGTTTGAACGTGGCCTTGATCCGGCCAAACGCGCACAACTGGGCGCTCACTTTACGAGCCGAGAGGATATTGAACTTGTGGTTGATGCCGTGGTCATGACTGTGTTGCGCCGGGAATGGGACGAATGCCGCCAGATCATCTCGTCCCTGCTCACTACTGGCCGGAAGTCACCCATCGTCACCAATACACCAACCCCAACCAAACCACTGAATGCCGCCGCCATGAAGAAGGCGAAGGGCGAAGCTGGCAGCATTCTGCACCGCTTTCTTGACCGCCTTCAACATGTGCGGATTCTCGATCCCGCTTGCGGGTCCGGCAACTTCCTCTATGTCGCCTTGCTCCGCCTGAAAGACTTGGAGAAAGAGGCCATCCTGTTCGGCGGAGATAACGGTCTTGGCGCCTTTCTGCCTATGGTCGGCCCGTCGCAACTCTACGGCATTGAGATCAACCCCTACGCCCACGATTTGGCGCAGATGACCGTATGGATTGGCTGGCTCCAATGGATTCGAGTCAATGGTTTCGGCTTCCCCGCCGACCCCATCTTGCGCTCCCTGTCGTTAAACATCCGCCTCATGGATTCGATCCTTTCCGATGACGGTGAGCCCGAGTGGCCCGTCGTGGACTTCATTATTGGCAACCCGCCGTTTCTTGGCGGTAGCAAGTTGTGGAAAGAACTTGGCCGCGACTATCAGGAAAGACTCTGGCAACTCTACAAGGGTCGCATTCCCGGTCAGTCCGACCTGTGCTGCTACTGGTTCGAGAAGGCCCGCGCCCATATCACCGTCGGCAAGTGCAAACGCGCCGGCCTCCTCGCTACCCAAGGGATACGCGGCGGTGCCAACCGCGAGGTCCTGAAACGGATCAAAGACTCAGGCGACATCTTCTGGGCCGAAAGTGATCGCCCTTGGATTCTCGACGGAGCCAACGTTCACGTCAGCATGGTCGGATTCTCGGGCAAATTCGATTCACCCACTCGCCGCGAAGTGTCCGCAGGAAATGCAGCAAACCCCGAAACCGTGCAACCCATTCTCGACGGCCATCCGGTCCCCACAATCAACGCCAACTTGACCGCCGCCGTCGACACAACGGCCGCCCGTGTTCTTCCTGCCATGGTGAATCTCGCGTTCATTGGCACAAAAAAGGCGGGCAAGTTCGAGTTGCAGGATGATGAAGCGATTGCATTGCTGGGCAAACCGAACCCTCATGGCAAACCAACCTCCGACATTCTGAGACCGTGGTTGGATGGCTTCGCAGTGACACGCAGGCCCACAAACGAGTGGATCGTTGATTGTGGCACATCCATGACCGAAGCAGATTTCAAACTCTATGCCGATCCGTATGCGAGAGTGTTGTCCCTTGTGAAACCGGATCGCGACGAGAACAAACGCGATCTGTACAGGGTGAAGTGGTGGCTTCATGCTGAAACCCGACCGGGAATGCGATCACACTGCCTTTTGCTTCCACGCTATCTTGCAACGGTGTGCCACTCCAAACATCGCCTATTTGTCTGGGCAGA